>NZ_JBISWJ010000113.1:0-87582 GCF_044462225.1 Kocuria kalidii
GCGGCCGTACTGGCAGCAGTGTTGGCCTGGGTTGGTCAGTATGCCGGCTCCGAATCTCGGCATGTCCTGCAACCGTTGGTGGCGAGGACGGATCTCGGCAAGAAGGACACCGCAGCCGTACTGGCAGCCGCTCACGCTTGGCTGGACCAGCACCGAGAGCCGGAGGCCAACTACCTCTTGCAGGCGTTGGTGGCGAGGACAGATCTGGGAGAGGAAGACACCGCGGCCGTACTGGCGGCCGCTCACGCTTGGCTGGACCAGCACCGCGGGCCGGAGGCCGGTTATGTCCTGGAAGCGTTGGTGGCGAGAACGGATCTGGGCAAGAAGGACACCGCAGCCGTACTGGCAGCAGTGTTGGCCTGGGTTGGTCAGTATGCCGGCTCCGAATCTCGGCATGTCCTGCAACCGTTGGTGGCGAGGACGGACCTGGGAGAGGAAGACACTGCGGCCGTGCTGGCGGCCGCTCACGCTTGGCTGGACCAGCACCGCGGGCCGGAGGCCGGCTATGTCCTGGAAGCGTTGGTGGCGAGATCGGATCTCGGAGAGAAGGACACCGCGGCCGTACTGGCAGCGGCTCAATCCTGGCAAGATCATCACCGTGCCCCCTAGCCTCCTTCAAACTACGAAGGCGTAGTCAGAAGGCGTAGTCAGCTTCTATTAACCGCACATTTTTCACCGGGGGAAGTATTTCGGAGCCTCGCAGCAGATCGGAGGCGTTAGATAGCACTCGGTTTCCGCTGTCGGGCAGGTCGGGAACGCTGCCACGAGCCGGCGACCAGTTTCGGGCCTGACGTGGTAGACGGCCCGCAGCTGCCGATAGCAGTGTCAAACGAGGGTGACCTCGTGGTGAAGGTTCCCGGCCGCCGGCTTCGTGTTCAGCTGGCGGAGCTGCTTCTCGGCGAGGTGCTCGGCCCCGATTTGCAGAGCGGGGGGATCCCGCAGAACGGGTCCCGGCACGTCCGCGGTGGCCCTGGGTTTCCTGCTGCACCCGGCGACGCACCGCGTCCACCATCTGACCATCAAGCTTGACCACATGGAAGGCGTCCAGGACCGATATCACCTCCGGGAGCTCGTCACGGATGGCGTTGACGTAGCCGTGGAACGGGTCCAGCCTTGCCGTACGAATGCCGCCGGTGAACGCCTCGCCCCCTCAGCCGGTCCGTCGGCGTAGGCAGCACCGGATCAACTCGAGACCAGCTTCAGCCGCCGGGCCCGCACCCGCCCGTGCTCGTCCAGGCTATGGTCTACGATCCCGGTGACCACCCCGATTCCTGATGGGCTTATGTGGCGCCAGATGTGCTCATCGACTCCCAGGGCGTCCACCTCAACCAGGCGCTCGGCACTGCTCATGGGGGCTCGAGCTGGATCGCTCGCCACGCGGTGCACCAGGAGACCCTGAGCTGGTGGGCCAAGGTCGAAACCGAGGTGTCGTGGTGGGCCAAGACGTCGTCGGTGGCCCCGCTACCGCCCGGCGGGTCAGCATAGTTCCTGGGGCGGCCAGCTCGCGAACCTCGCTGAAGGTCACCGCCGCACAGGCCGTCTTGTGGCAGCGCCAAAGACGCTTACGCCACCCCCGTCGCACCGGGCGGCGTGCCGAAGGCCGGCACGTCGTGCAGGCGGTATTCCCGGCGCCCCAGGGCGACCGCGACCACCTCGTAGCCAAGACAGCCCGCAGGCCCGAAAGTCGTTTCGATCGCCAGCGCCATCGCTGTCGGATTGTCCTCGATGGTGAGCACATGGACGTCGGGCAGGTTGAACAGCGCACACGCGGGCGCACTTCTAGCATGGGATATGTCGAGGCCTTACGGAGGAACGGCTGATTCAGCACCTCCCATCCTGGAGGCCCCGACGCCTCGCCACCGGCAGTGGCACGCTCACCTCGAAAGTGCTACACCAACGTGAAAGTACAAAGAGCTAATCTTCTAAACACTCTCGAATATGAAATCCATCATTGTGGGCGTCGGAGGGGCCCTTTATGAATTTTCTCGTCCTTCCGTGAAACTTGTGCTAATTGATCCGGCGGTTCCTCCAATTTGATTTACCCCGCCTCGGTCGGCGCGCTGTTCAATGTTCCCTTTAATTTGAACTGTACTTATATTGTCTTCTGTGGAATTTTTGGCCAATTCGAGTAAGTTTTCTGCAGCGAGCAGGATTTCTGGATTCGATGTGATTTCGTGGTCAACCAAATGAGGCCTTAGATAACCAGCAATAGTCTCATCGGGATTGCTTTCAAACATGGCCAATGTGGTTTCGGCTTGAGCATCTCCGCCAAATCGCCGCGAAATCATATTCTTGAGTCCTTGGTATGCATCATTAGTGGCATTTTTAGCTGCATCAGTCATGCC
The DNA here is from genome assembly GCF_044462225.1 of Kocuria kalidii. Lineage (NCBI taxonomy): Bacteria > Bacillati > Actinomycetota > Actinomycetes > Micrococcales > Micrococcaceae > Kocuria > Kocuria kalidii. Next base: position 2,346 of record NZ_JBISWJ010000113.1, read on the forward strand.
GACTCCAGCTCCTGTGGCCAATGCTGTTAGTATGAGTGATACTGGTTCCATTGATATTTCTCCTGTTCACATCTTTTTCATCTAAAGAATTTTAGTTAGTGAATTTTTTGAATGAGTTGATTTATTGGTTGGCTAGCCCTGATGTGGAAAAAGTAGGTCTGTGAGCTAGATTCTGTTTAAGCTGCTACTCTACGCAGGACACCTGCTTGTAGCATAGTAGCAAATTACACTATTACTACAGGTCCTTCGCCTATTGGTCAATAGCGCCACCGACAGCCAAACCTCGATTTGCAACTTGAATCCATCAGCCATCGCTGGCCCCAAATCTGCTAAATTGTCCAGCTGTCCCTTGAGGAGGGGGCTCGTTGGTGCATTTGTGGATGTTGCGATCTAAACGGATTCTCTAATGCCGGGGGTCATCCCGGGTGCGGGCCTCGTTTTTCTCGATGACTTCGAGGATGGCTTGGAGCCCTTCGGGGTCGATCTGGCCGAGGGCTCGGGCGGCGAAGTTGCGGACCTCGGCTCGCCGGAGGGCGCGCACCGTGTGGAGTTCTTGCTCGACCTGCTGAGGGAGGGGACCGTCTTCTTGCACGAGGTATCTCGAGTCCACTCCGAACACGTCCCCCAGCGCCCGGAGCAGTTTCTCGTCGGGGCGCACCCGGGTGTCTGCGGTCTTGAGGTAGTGCCATTTCGTGCGCGAAATGGCCACGCCGCGGTCTTTGAGGCCTTGCTGGATCGTGGTGAAGTCGTAGGGCTGGCCGGCTTCGGTGCGCAGGGTGTCCAACAGCAGGTTGATCTTGTCGGCCAAGATCTGGGCTGACCGTTCCCGGTTGGTGTCCCCCACGTCTTTTCCCCTCATGTCACGATCCAGGCATAAATGCTGCCCAGGAAGGCCAGCCCGTAGATGAAGCCTGAGATCACCTGCGGCCCGGTGTGGTCCTGGAGCCGGATGCGGCTCCAGCACACCGCAATCCCGACCGGGACGAATAGCAGACCGACGGCACCCCATGATGTTGTCAGGGCAACAATAGTTCCGCCCATCATCATGCCGTGACCGGAGATCTTCCACCACGGACTCACTACAGCGATCACCAGTCCGGCCAGGAATGTGGCCACGAGCAGCGCCACGATTTCGATTGGTCCCTGCAACAGGATTGCCGCCGCCAGGTAGCTGAGCACGAGCACCAGCACCCCGGCCATTACCGGGCGGCGGTGCTCCTTCACGCTCACGTGGTGGTCGGTGAGGACCCCGCGGCGCACCAGCATGAGGACCACGGCCAGCGGAACCCCGCACACGATCAGGGCCGCGCTGATTCCCCACCACAGCGAGGCCGCAGTTGGGTTCGCCCCCCAGGGTAGTGCGATGAGCAGTGCTGCCAGCAGCACCGGTGGCTGGAAGGCTTCGGTGGCGGTTCTCTCCCAGCGGGGGACGACGATCGAGGTGCTCATGATGTGAGTTCAAATCTCCTCTCGGCGGCGTGCAGGGCACACCGTTGCTGCTCCGACAGGCTCACGTTCTCTGTCCGCAGGGCGTCTTCGACGGCAATGACGGCACTGTAGAGAACTTTCTGAGGGTCGGCCGACAGGGCGCTGCGCCAGCCGGGAGGGCGTCCGCCAGGACTCCACCGGTCCGCGCCGAGTTGGACCCACACCGGGGCGATTCTCAGGATGTCCATGCGCAGACCCATTTTCAGGCGCCGGCCTTGGGCGTAGAGACCCAGCCACGCCACGGCTAAGCACACCAGCACGGCCCCGGGCAGGAAGACGGGGCCGAACGAGGCCCGCAAGGCCACAGCTACAGCATCCCACGTGCTCGAATACCCGAGGAGCGCGTAGCCGGCCTCGAGCGTGCAGCCGAGCACGAGCAGAGAACTTCCCACGCCCAGGCCGAGTAGGGCAGGCCGCAACAGGCGGTCGTGCCCACCCTGGCGCAGGGTGAGTTCCCGGAAGGCGACACGGGCGACATCGGCGGCGTTCCAGCCTCCCATCGCCATGATGAGCAGCGTGTAGACCAGTGTGCCGCCCTGGGAAAGGTGGTCCGGGATGAACGCACCCGAGGTCGGGCCCCGGTCGATCGAGAAGAAAGCAGCTGTCAGCCCGAGCAGCAAGGCACCGCCAAGGGCGGCCTCCCGTAATGTCCGAGAACGGCTCCAGTCCCTGCGCTGCAGGGACTGGACGAGGGCCGCCCGCAGACACCACACGGCGCTGAGCGCGAGCAGATTGCGCACCAGATGGAAGATGTTCTCCCCGCCCAGCCACGCATCCACGGTCCGTTCGGGAACCATGACCCCGTTGGCCGAGAAGGCCAGCGCTGCCAACGCCGTGCCCACCCAGACGAAGTCCACTCGGCGTCGCCGCGCCACTCGTGGCAGACGAACGAGCACTGCCACGGCGGCGAAGAGGCACGCCACAGCTTTGAGCAGACTCAACACCGCTCCGAGGCTCATCAGAAGGCCTCGAGCAGAGGATCCACCTGCTGGGTCAGCCTGGCGGCCAGCCGCGTAGCGGCGTTCTCTGCCGCGATCTCCTGGGCCGTCCAGGTCGAAGAACGCCCGAGAAGGGTCTTGATCCGCCGGGAGCCCCCGATGTGGGCGAAGGCATTCCCCAGCGTCAGCTCGCACCCACCGTGCATGAGGAGGATGTGTCCGTACTCGTGCAGGATCACGTGCCGGCGCAGCAGCTCGCTCTCGCCGGCAGCATGGAAAATCCAGGACCGCTCAGCCTTCTCCAACCACAGCCCCGTGACGTCCTGACCCAACCCCGCTGGCGCAGGCTTGATGTGGATGGGCTTGCCGTGCCGACGCTGTACCTCTAGATGAAGACCCTCCCAGGTGAGATGGTCCGGCAGTTCAGCCAGCACATCGGAGTCGGAACGGGAAACAGTTCCCCCTAGCCAAGACATGCCCTTCAGGCTACCTGGAACTTGAACATGTTTATGTTGAACATGTTCAAAAGACTGTATGGTTGATGCGATACACACAGGCGGGAGCCTTCAGCGCATCTTCACCACCTCAGATTTCAGAATCAAGGGGGCCAAGAAATCGTGGAGACACACCCCACACCGCTACCGGTTGCGGTTGCGGTGTGCAACGATGACTTCATGACCGAGTACCAGCAACCGAAGCTGCAAGGACACAAAGTGGCTTTGTCCACGCGTGTGTCTCCTGAGCAGCATCGCGCGGCCGTCGAAGCGTCTCATCGAACGGGACTCAGCATGGCCGAGTACATCGGTGCCTTGATCGACCGCGATGCGGGACGACCCAACAAGCTCGACAACAGGGAGGAGCCGCGCCTACCGCTGGCTAACTCTGCTTAAACGACTGACGGCCCGCCTTGGCAGGGCGGGCCGTCGAAGTCATCCGGCTGTCGCAAGTTTGGCGACCTAGACAGCCGTTTCAACAGCTAACTGAATCGGAACCTGTCATGAACCCAATACCAGGGGACTGTTGTGTCCCCTAGTGTACCTGAGGCGCGTCCGCAAATGGACCCCTCGTCACTCAACCGCGCCGATTTTCGGTCACACTCCTCCCCCGAGGCTGCCCTCGAGGCCCCCGCGGAGCTGCCGTCGCACCGTCGACGGGTGCGGGTGGCCTACGAACGCGCCAAGGCCGTGGTGCTGCGCGCCGTCCCCAAGGGCTGCCGGTTGGCCCGGCACGTGGTGGCGTGGAAGCGTGCCGTGCTGGAGCACCCGGCCCTGGAGTTGATGCGTGCCGATGGCCGGTCCAATATGGCCGCTCTGGTCGAGGTGATTGCCCTGCAGCAGGACCCGGCCTCACGGACCTGGCGCACCACTTGGGGATGGGTGGCTGAGCGCCTGGGTGTGCACGAGGACTCGGTGGGGCGGATGATCCGCCGGCTTAAGGACTGGGGGCTGCTGGCGGTGGTGGCCACCGGCCGCTCCGCGGCCTACACCCCGCGGGCCACGGGCAAGAAGCAGGGCGAGGCGCCCGTCTACGCCCTCACTGTCCCAGCACCTCCGGCTCCGGCGCCCACGCCGGCCGAGAACACCTCAGAGGAGGCAGCAACGGTTGTGGATATAAATGTCGGCCCGGTCCCCCCGAAGGGGGTATGTTCTCCCCCGCACGCGCGCGAAAGCCTTTCCCCAAAGGACGCGGCTGCGCCGCGGCCCTCTGCCAAGGCCGCCGCGCAGCGGCGGGAGGTTCAAGCCGCCCTTGCGAAGCGAACAGCTCCGCTGTGGCCAACTCATGCGACGGTTCAGCCTTCGAAGGTGGGGGCGGCCCGGTCGGATTGGAAGCAGGCTTATCGTTGGGCGGGGTTGGAACTCCAGCACCATGCGCTGGTGCTGCGGCGGATCACCACCGCCTACGCGGTGGCGGTCGCGAAGCCCTATTTCGAGGCCGGCTGGACGGTCGCTGATGTGCTCCACGCACTGGACTGGACTCCGGCCGGGGTGCGCTACACCCATGACGCTCTCACCGGCATCGAGCACCCTGGGGCCTGGTTCGCCGCCCGACTGCGGGCCTGGACCCACGCCGACGGGACCCCGCACCGCTCCCCCGACCAACGCGCCGCGGCGGAGGCCGAGCAGCGCCGGGCCGAAGCGGTGGCGGCCGCAGCCCGCTATGCGGCCCGGCAGGCAGCGGCCGAGGCCGCCGTCGAGGGTGGCGAGGTGGAGAGTGTGGCGGTTAGGTCGGCTGATGAGGTGTCGGTGGCGCGGCGTCCGCTCAGGGAGCGATTCGCGGCGGCCTACGCGGCCGGCCTGGCCGAGGCTACTCGGCGGACCGGGGCCGCCGGCGCGGAGTGATCTGGAGTGTCGTGGCCTGCTGGGGCTCGCGGTGAGCTCGGGGCCAGCTGTGGGTGGGACGGGTCCGTGGTGCGTCCGGGGCGCTGGAACCTACGGGAGAACGTGCGGGGGTGGGGGGAGGTCGGTGTGGCCGACTTCGTACTCGGTGACCTCGAGGATGCGCGAGCCGGAGGTCGCTGCGGCCCGCTCCCGGATCGCCTCCACGGTGGACCGGCTGGCGGCCAGGGCGTGTTCGTCGGCCCAGTAGGTGATCGACAGGCTCCGGCCGGTGGCCCGATCGACCAGACTCACCGCACCCCGGTATCCGGCCAGCCCGTGGAGTTCAGGAACGACCTCCGTGCGCAGGGCCTGCAGGCCGGCGTCGTAGTCCTGCGGATACCCACCCTCATAAGCACTCACCCGTGCGAACATGCCACGCTCCCCTCCCCCGTGCTACCGGTCCGGGCTAGGCATCCGCACCAAACACCACACCGTCCCCCGGGATCGGTCCTGCGCGATGGCCTGTCTGGCGGACGAGTCACGACACTGCAGGCACTCGACGGGGCGGCGGTCGGCGGGGGCTGCCGAGCGGGACACCGCCCTGTCCGGGATGACCAGAATCTGTCGGTGGTGGTGTCCGGGTGCGGGGGATGTGGGTGGAGGCGGTACCGGGCCCCCCGGCCCGGTACCGCCTCCACCATCGACCTTGAAGCGCACGCGCTGGTCGCATCCACCGGCAGGACTCCGTTGTCTCTTGCCGGCAGGGCGCACCTGGAGGTCTGAGGTAGAACCTGGGACTCGCCCCCCGGCGGGTCCCGCTCATCCTCTCCCCCACTGTGGACGATGCCGCTGACCAGGAGCAATACCCCGGGGAAATATTGCGCCGATCACACCGAATTAACCGCTACCGGGCTCGTGGCGGGGTGTCGTTCTTGGGGTGTCCGGGCCGAGGACCAGACTCCGGAGCACCAGCACCGGGCAGTACGTATATATATACCCATTCTCCGTGTTCTGTTGTTCATGTATCGAATATGTGTTCTATTGTGGCGGTATGAGACCCCCCGTGCCGCTGGCCATCGACGATCCCGTGCTGGTGAACGCGGTCCTGGTCCGGGTGCCGGCCGGGTTCCCCTCCCCGGCCCAGGACAGCTTCGAGGACGGGCGGATCGACCTCAACGAGGTCCTCATCCGGGACGTGACCTCCACCTACCTCTTCCGCGTCACCGGGGACTCGATGGAAGGCATCGGGATCTATTCTGGGGACGAAGTCTTGGTGGATCGCTCCCTGACCCCACGGCACGGCAGTGTGGTGATCGCGGTGCTGGATGGGGACTTCACCATCAAGACCCTGCACGTGTATCCGGATCGGGTGGTGCTGCACCCGGAGAACCCGGCTTATCCGGACGTGGAGGTCCCCTCCCTGTCGGAGCTGGTGGTCTGGGGTGTGGTGGTCTACGGGATCCGCCACGTCCACTGACCAAGACGGTGGTGGTGTGTGGTGATCGCCCTGGTGGACGTGAACAACTTCTACGCCTCGGCCGAGGCGCTCTTCGAGCCCTCCCTGGCGGGCAAGCCGCTGGTGGTGCTGTCCAACAACGACGGGTGCGTGGTCGCCCGCTCCCCCGAAGCCAAGGCCCTGGGCATCCGGATGGGTGACCCCTGGTTCCAGCTGCGCGCCGACGCCGCCCGGTGGGGGCTGATCAAGCGCTCCTCCAACTACCAGCTCTATGCGGATCTGTCGGAGCGGGTGATGCTGCTGCTGGCCCGCCACGCGCTGGGCCAGGAGGTGTACTCCATCGACGAGTGCTTCCTCCTCCCACCCGAGGGCACCCCGGGCGAGCAGGTGCGGTGGGCGCGCCGGCTCAAAGCCACCGTGGTCCGCAACGTCGGACTGCCGGTGAGCATTGGGATCGCCAGCACGAAAACGCGGGCCAAGATCGCCACCGAGGCCGCGAAGAAGATGCCCACCACCGGTGGGGTCGTCCACTGGGACCAGGCCCCGGAGGGGTACTGGGACCGGCTGATGGAGGCCCTGCCGGTCACCGAGGTCTGGGGGATCGCGGGGCGGCTGGCCAAGCGCCTGGAAGCAATGGGGATCCAGACCATCGCCCAGCTGCGCGATGCGGACCCGGTGGTCGTCCGGGACAAGTTCTCCGTGGTGCAGATGCGCACTGTGCTGGAGCTCAATGGCTTCCCTGCCATCCCCATCGAGGACGAGGTGGCCACCAAGCAGCAGATCCTCGTCTCCCGATCGTTCCCGGACCCGATCTGGGATCCAGAGATCGTCGGGGCCGCGGTCGCCGAGTTCGCCCAACGCGCCTCCCGCCGGCTCCGGAAGGAAGGCGAGGTCACCGGGCGCCTCACCGTCTTCGCCACCACCTCCCCGCACCGGCCCGGACCCACCCACAACGTCTCCACCCAGGTGCGCCTGGCCGTGCCCACCAACGAGCCCACTCCCCTGGTGGCCGCGGCCCGGGCAGCCCTGGTACCCAAGCTGATGCACGGCATGTCCTACATGCGCGCCGGCATTCTCTGCGTGGACCTCGCCCCTGAGGGGTCGGTGCCCGTCCTGCCCGGGGTGCTCGAGCAGCCCGCCCCGATCGGGGAGCTCATCGACGCGGTCAACCGCCGCTTTGGCACCGGCACCCTTGGCCTGGGCCACACCGGCGCCCACTCCCCTGCCCCCTGGGCCAACCACCAAGCAGACCTCTCCCCCAGGTACACCACCGACTGGAACGAACTACGCACCGTCAGCTGAGCGCAGTGCATTCCATAGTTCCTGTGCAGTCAAATAAGTCTATTCATTCCATTGAATCTAGTGGTGGCGTTACCAAAACCTTTGGGACGACTCGATCTGTGCTCCCGCTTCCAAGGTGCGCACCCTGTCCCGGGCGGTAGTCCGCTCGGTCCGTAGTTCCTGGGTTCCGTGTACGGCTTCCTCGCGCCAGCCCCGCAACCACTGGACATCATGCAATGTCTGATCCGGGGCCGACCCGGCCGCGGCGATCACAGCGGCCAGCTCGCCGACCACGACCTTAACTTGCCTCCCAGCCGTGCTACGCAGGGCGGACCTCAGCGCGAGGCGCCTACAAGTGTCATGGTCTATCTCGGCGGCCTCGGGTGCATGGAGAGGGACGCGCAGGGGGGTTCAGGCGAGAGACGAAGGCTGCCGCTCATTTCCTCGGCCCTGGCGGGCCTCCGAAATGATTGCCCACGAGGAGCAAGGGCGCCTCCGCACATGGGTTGATCAGCACGGCAAATGGAGTGCTGCACCGATCTCCCCACGCTTCCTTGGAGTCGGGAGGGGATCATTCAAGTACTACATTGTGTTTCCTATATTCAATATATTTGACGGTGCACTATTGGTGATTGGGGATGGCTTTGCCTTCCATGGTCCTGGTGCTCGCCTCGCAGGAGGTCCCTCTGAAAACGCCGTACCGGGGAGGCGGGTGATGGAGGGAGGGTCTGTCGCCTAGGGGCAGCCACTCCCCTCGGATGAGAGGCCGTATGGGATGCGTTAAACACAGAGCAATGCATGCATTGAATATAGACATGGCGTGGCATGGGCGACATCTTTTGCCTACACCACCGGGACATCGCTCTTCGGTCTGCGAGGGTTTAGGGCAGGGTGCTCCATTTTGGTTGCTTGAGTCAGTCCTTCCGGGACGAGTACTACTCTGAAGCGTATGGGTATTCTATTTACGTTAGAGACTTTATTCAATCTATTTTTATACATGGTTAGATTGAATAGACGCAGCAAAGGCTATGTAAACTGGCCGGTCGGAGCGTGAAGCCGCGACGGATGGCCTCTGAGGTTGGACCGTCGTCTTCGATGTGCGCGAACGCCTCGCGGCACATATAGTCAGACGGTCGCCGCGGGGTGGAGCAGTTCGGTAGCTCGCTGGGCTCATAACCCAGAGGTCGCAAGTTCAAATCTTGCCCCCGCAACCAGGTAAGGCCCCCAGAATAATCTGGGGGCCTTTGTTCTGTGCGGGCTAGGGTCTGGGCCACGCTTCCAGCGAGACTTTCGCTACCTTGCCTGCATCGGCGGTCGATGGGGAGGCCGGCAGGCCTATGTCGATAGAATCACTGCAATCACCAAAATCACTGGAGTGAATATACGCACTGCATCTCGTAGCAACAGTAACTCCATAGGTCGTCGTTCTCGAGGGGCGACGTCTGCCTACCTTGTGTGCAGCCCTCTCGCCCACTGCGGGCAGGCCCGGGGCGAGAGGGCTGCACACTCCGAGGCAACGAGATTGGACTCAGCTGGGATACGTGCATCGTCTTTTGTCTTCAATGCGTACCGGCATGCCTGTCGGGGGGGGGGAGGGACAGGGATTGGCGAGAATGCATCCACGACTCATACGCTCCCGACGCGAGGGTTAGGATTGACGACTCATAGTGGTCAGTTGCGCTAGATTGAATACACGCAACAGGTTGGACACTTCCAAACTGCCGGTACTACCGAAAGGGGCACCCACGCATGACCGTCTATACCGTCGCCTTGTCCAAGGGCGGCTCCACCAAGACCACCACAGCTGCAGAAATCGCAGCTGCTCTGGCTTCGGCTGGACGCCGGGTGTTGGCCATCGACCTGGACCAACAGGGAAACCTCACCACGCGACTCGGGCTCACCGATGACAGCGAAGTCACCGCGGTTGCTGCCGAGGTGCTGACCGGGGCAGCCACTGCCGCCGATGCCGCAGCACCGAGCCCGACTGTTCCGGGGGTGCATGTGCTGGCCGGCACCCATGATCTAGCTGACATGGACACCCACCAGGTCCCGGACCTGGTGACTGCCCTGCGCGATCACCTGCCCACCGTGGCGGACCGTTTCGATGACATCGTCATCGACACCCCGCCGGCACTGTCCGGGCTGACCCTCGCGGGGTTGGCTGCTGCTGACGTGGTGGTAGCGGCGGTGGCCTGTGAGGTCGAGGCACTGGATCAGCTCACCCGACTCACTGACGTCATTGAGGCCCGCCTGGCCCGCCGGATCCGCCCTGGGTTGGCCGTGTCCTGGGTGGTGCCCACCCGCTATGACGGGCGCCGGACCCTGGACAAGGAGGTGGTGGAGATGCTCGAGGAGATGCATCCGGGCAAGGTCACCGCACCGGTGCGTGAGGCAGTGTCCGTGCGTGACGCCTACACCGCCGGGATGCCGGTGTCCGTCTATGACCCATCCTCCAAGGTCACCGCCGACTACAAATCCGCCGTGGCCCCCATCATCGCCGTCAGCACGGGAGCTCGAGTCTGATGCCCGCGCGCAAGTCCCTCAAAGACCGCAACAAGGCCGCCATTACCGGGCCCCTCGAAGAGCCCACCATGGAATCCGTTTCTGAGGTGTCTTCCGAGCCTGCTGTTGCCCCTGTGGTGGAAACGCCGACACAGCCGGTGGGGGAGCGGCCCGTCTCAGAACCTGTCGTCGCGGAGTCGACCGGGGAGTCGATCGGGACCGTCAGGAATGGTGGCGCTGCGCGTCGGTCCCAGACGCTGCCGGCCGGTACCGCCCGCCTGGGTCTGTATCTGCGCCAAGGCACCTTGGAAGGGGCCAAGTCCGCCTACGTGGCTGATCTGGACATCCTCACCGACCCGCCCAGCAGCTTCGCCCGCTGGATTGCAGGAGCCTTGGATGCCCATATCGGACGGACCCCCGCCGACCGTGCCCAACTGGCTGAAGCTCATCCGGACCCGGAGGAAGGCAACCGCGGCGTCAATCGCGCCTTCATCTTGCCTGTGGACACTATCGCTGGGATGGAGGAGACCACCGGCATCGACCGACGGGCCGGGCGGATGCAGTCCGTGAGCCAACTGGCCGCCGAGGCCCTGCGCATCGCCATTTACGAAGCGAGAGAGCGCAACGGCGGCACCCTGCCGGTGGCCCCCAAGCGGTTGCCCAACAAGCCCACCCGTTAAGGAGGGAAACGGGCTTCATTAGCGCGTGTATTTTGTCGAGTCGATGTCTTACATCCAGCCTCTATATTCAATAAGTGGTTCCTTGTGAAATCCGAATTGGATTGCTTGCTAGGGCCGCGTCAGGCAATGTTTGCGACGTTCGTCGTTGCCCTGAGCCGACGGTAGGTGACGTGGCACCGTGCATCGAAGTCGAGCGTGATGGGCGCCGTCCCGTTGCGAACCTGAACACCTCGAGCGCCGAATCGGTCGCGCGCTCGGTCTGCGGTCTGGTTCGCATCACGACGGCGTTGAGGTAGGTGCGATCGGGGCGCCGGTGAAAAATGGCGCCGGCAGTCGTCTGAGTACGTCCCGGTGAACGCGGGGCGCGCATCAAGGGAGAACAACGAGATGAGACCACTTCGATACTCGATCAACGTCACGCTCGATGGCTGCTGCCATCACGAGGCAGGGCTCTCTCCGGACGAGGAGTCGATGCACTGCTGTTCGGCCGGGTGACCTACGAGATGATGGAGTCGGCGTGGCGGAAGTCGGCCACGGGCACGTGGCCGGACTGGATGGGTGAGTGGGAGATCCCGTTCGCCGAGGCCATCGACGGGGCGAAGAAGTACGTCGTGTCGAGCAGGCTGAGCGGGGTCGATTGGAATGCCGAGCTGGTGCGAGGCGACGTGGGGCAAGCGGTTCAGCGGCTCAAGCAGGAGTCGGGCGATGGCCTGTGGGTGGGGGGTGTGACGCTCCCGACGGCGTTGGCGGATCTGGGACTGATCGATGAGTACGAGTTCGTTGTGCAACCGGTTCTTGCCGGGCACGGGCCGACGTTGCTCGCCGGTCTGCGTGAGCACATCGAGCTCGAGCTCGTGGACCGCCATGAGTTCCGGTCGGGGGCGGTCGCCCTGCGATACCGGCCCTTACGAGTTACGGCTTGACGTGATTTGTCCTGGCACGTTGGCCGCTCCCTCGCGGCGGAACGACGGCTCGGGGTCGCGTTGCCCCGGGCTGGCCGTGCCCCGAACGCGCGGACATATCGACGGGGGACATCGCCCCGAGGTGCCGGTAGCGGACAGGGCAAACGTTGCCTGAGGTGGCACTAGACCGTCAGCGCTGGTCCACTCGCGAAGAGCTGCGGCTGGCGATCGTGACCTGGATCGAGAGGTCCTACCACCGCCGGCGCCGGCAACGCCGCCTCGGTCGCCTCAACCCGGTCGAGTTCGAGACCATCAATCACGGCCTCAAAGCCGCCTGAAACCTATCAACCCCGAGAGGCAACGGAAGTCGGGGCAGTCCCTTGCGTGCGCTGGGGGACTGGCTTCATAAAGCATGAAGATGCACGGATTTCTGTTCATGGGCCGGTTCGCCCCGGCACAGTGGTGCCATGACGTGGGGGGTGGCCTGTGAGGTGAGTGGGTGCGGTCAGGAGGCCGTGATCCTGCTTCCGGTGGTGGCCTGGACGGCGGCCACCGTCCCGGAGCTGACGGCAGCGCCCCTGCACCACTACTGCCCCGATCACGAGCCGGTGATCAGTGACCGCTATGCGGCCGCGGTGGACTGGACGGTGTGCCGGGACAGCGCCGAGGGTCACCGCCTGGACCCGCGGGCAGTCCAGCAGATTTGTGTCCACCTGCAGGCGATGAGGACGCCGAAGGCCCAGGCGGTGCACGCCGCCCTCCTCCAACTCACCGGCACACCTTGAGCCGGACAGCCCTCCCGGGGTAGCGCTGCACGCGGCGGACACCCTGGGCTACGCCGCCACCGCCACCAGCGATGGCATCGACGGGGTGGACGGGGCCCGGCGCACGGTGGCCCAGTTCCGCCGGCACCGCCAGCAGCTGGGTGCTCCGGACACCTTGACCGAGGCCGGCATCGTGGTCGGTGGGGTGAAAGGGACCATCATGAGTCGGGCGGCGGTGGCCAGCCTCGAGGAGCTGCGGGCCACGGGGTTGTTCCTGGAGCCGTTGATCCCGGACCGGGCCATCGTCCAGGAGATACGGATCTGAAGGGGAGTGGTACGGCCAATACCGCAAAGGCGCCCGCGTGCTGGACGCGTACACCGCGATCGCGAAGAAGGTGCTGCGATGACCGACAAGCCCGAGCGCCCCGCCTCACTCCAGCGTCGTCGGCCCCGCCCGGCACCGGATGAGCACATCGACCCGGTCGACTACACACCCCCACGCGCTACTTCACCCCAGCCCGCGACACCAGTGGTGTCGTCCCCGCCGGTGCAGGCGGCACCGGTGGCGGAACCAACGGCCGCTGCGCCCAAGCGCGGGCGTGGCCGGCCGCGCCGGGAACTCACGATCCAGCTCGGTGTGCGGGTGGCCCAAGACGTCTCCGATCTGATCGAGGAGCTCACCGAGCACGACGGCACCGCCCGTGCGGTGATCGAGAAGGCGGTGCGCGCCTACGCCCAACAGCTCGACCGATAACACCCCGGCCCCCGATAGGGGAGGGGGGCGGCCGCGGGCGGCTTTCCCATGGTCGGCGAGGAAGGAACCCGGCTCACCGTTGCTGGTGGGCCGGGTTCTCTCATTCTGGGGACAGGCGGCGGGGTGGGGTGGGTGGTTCCGTGGGTCTTCGATTGAGGCGGGTGCCCGCGCACCTTCCTGTCAGGAGCCAGGGTTGACCCCCAGCAGGAGTCATTATCGGGGGCCGAAGGGACGACCAGCGCTGTCCAGGCTGGACGCGGGGCGTCCCGGGGGCACCGTGGCCGGCAACGGGCCGTCAGCCCGTCACCGGCTGCTTACCGTCCGGAGGGACCACGGTGACGGATCCCCGTGCTCGAGCCCTGCCCCGAAACTTTCCCCGGTGATGCCGCGGACGTGGCCGCCGGCATCAGACCCTACTGTCGCGGAGCACCCGGACAGGCCCAAGGGGGTGTCCGGGTGGGGGAATGAGGGGTCTACTGGGCGGCGTAGTAGGCGTCCTTCACGGACTGGTGAATCCGGCCGCGGTCGGAAACCTCGTACCCGTTCTCCTTCGCCCACGCCCGGATCTTCGCCGTCTCCGGGTTACCACCAGCGGAGAAACGGGGCCCGGTGGCCCGGGCAGTCTTGCCCTGGGCTCGCCGGCCAGCGGCTGCGTAGGGGCGCAGGGCCTCCCGCAGCTTCTCCGCATTCGCGGTCGACAGGTCGATCTCGTACTGCCGGCCGTCCAGACCGAACTGGACGGTCTCATCCGCCGGACCACCCTCGAGGTCGTCCTCCAAAATGATCTGCACGCTCTGGGCCATCACAGCACCTTTCATTTGATCTCGTCATGTCTTACGCCGAAGTGCACCCACGCCTCGGAATGTCCGGGCTGATCTCCTCTCCCATGCTTCGGGGGAAGTAAGGGCGTTGAAAATGGCCGTGAGCGCACTTGCACACCGATTACCCTACCGGGAAATTTCTCGATCCCCATGGTCGCGGGACGGTGGCTTCCCGGCTGCATCGGCGATGATGGGCCAATACCCTGGATTCCGGCCCCTCGCTATGGCGGCGCAAGATCTACGTACTATCAATTGCAGACGAGACAGGGTTTATAGAACTTCAACGGTCTACCGCAGCTCGAGCACGGCGGTGGGGCGCATGGCCACTTGACGTTTCCCGCATTGATCCTTTTTGCAAGTTGGGGTGTGGGCATGGCCACCGCATTGTCTGGCACGATGGGGCAGTACAGGCGGTAGGCCGCGAGCCGCTCTTTGGCCGCAGCGGCTTCAAGCTCCTCTTCGTTGTCAATAGGGCCGCGGTTTTGTAGCTCCAACCAGAAGTTAAACCCGGGGCCAACCCTCCCGGATCCCTTCTGCACGACAAGAGCGGTGACCGCCGGCAGGTTGCGTTCCTTGCACTGTTCAAGCACCCGGTAGAGCGGGTGCCTGATCCACCGCGGAAGCAAACTTGTGGTGTGTACCTTGGTGGTCTCGAACAAATGGTCGCCAAGTTCCTGATAGGTGATGTAGCCGCCATACGTCGAAGCGACGGACTCGAGCTTAAGAAACGCCTGCTCGGCCCACAGTTCCTTCGCCTCCTCGAAAGGCACTTGTTCCTCCCGGTGCGGTTCCCGCCATGTGCCCGGCAGTTGGCTCGTCATGTTCGTGTCCCCTCGACGACGGCGATGTTCGCACTTACGAATCTACTCCGGATATTTGTGGGGGACCTTGTTGAGGGTGAGGACTGCCTCGTCCAGCTTCCGGGGGCCAGTTCATTTTGGATGTGGGAGACCAAGCTGTCGGGACTGCCCCGGGTTTGCTTTACTTCTTGACCTGCCCCACGGTTCGCTTACCCCGCGAGGTCTGAAAATCAGGCAGGGATAGATGGTGCTACGTAGCGTAGTTCGTGGGTGACCGGGGATTCGTAGTTCAGCTGTGAGTGACGGCGTTGACGGTTGTAGAAGATCTCGATGTACTCGAAGATCGCATTGGCCAGATCGATCCGGGTTCGCCATCTCCTCCGGTTGAGCAGCTCGATCTGCATGGACGACCAAAAGGATTCCATCATCGCGTTGTCGTAGCCATCGCCAATGGTCCCGAAGGAGGGCATCAGGCCCGCCTCCCGGATGCGGCGGGTGAAGGCCCAAGAGGTGAACTGCACGCCGTGGTCGGCGTGCACGATCCCGCCCGGTGCCGGCCGACGGTTCTTGATGGCCATGTCGAGGGCATTGACCACCAGGGAGGAGTCCTGATGGTTGTCGATGGACCAGCCGACGATCTGGCGGGAGAAGGCGTCCAGCACCGCGCAGCAGTAGATTTTGCCTTCCCCAGTGGGGTGTTCGGTGATGTCGGTGACCCACAGCTCGTTGGGCGCCAGGCGGTGGAACTTGCGGTGCACGAGGTCATCGGCGGTGGCGATCCCTTTGAGCTTCTTCACCTTGGCCGGGCCTGGGAGCCCGGCGATCCCGGCGAGACTCATCAAGACGGCCACCAGGTTCTCACTGACGACGACGTCCATGCCGCGGGTGAGTTCGGCGTGGACCCGGCGGGAGCCGTAGGTGCCCCGGGAGGCGGTGTGCACCTCCCGGATCAGCCCGGTCAGCCACTGCCGGCGCATCGCTGTGGGCGAGAGAGGCCGGTTCTTGTACTGGTAGTAGCCGGGACTGCTCACCCCGAGCAGCCGGCAGCAGACCTTGACGGGGTGCCCGGCGTCGACGAGCTGGTCGATCACCGGATGGATCCTTTTGGGTCGGGGCGGTCCTCCCCGAGCAGCTTCGCGGCGCGTTTGAGGATCTCGACCTCGGCCTCGAGGGCCCGGATGCGCTTCTTCGCCCTCACCAGCTCCGCCGACTCCTGGGTCGTGAGCCCGGGCCGTTCGCCGCGGTCGATCTGGTCCTGGCGGACCCAGTTGTGCAGCGCACCGGTGCTGATCCCGAGTTCGGCTGCGGTGGCGGTGATGGTCTTGCCGGCTCGCACGAGTGCGACAGCGCGCAGGCGGAACTCGGCGGGAAAGGGTCGTGGCATGGTCGGAGCCTCTCGATGAGATGCGCCGATCTTCACACCCACAGGGGTAAGCGGGCCATGGGGCAGGTCATCTTGATCTGCCCCACGCGCAAGACCGAACTTGGCCACGCGGCCTGTCCTGATCAAATTAAGACAGGCAAGGTGGCGTCTGACACGTTGAGGACTTCCGGGTGGGGGACGTAAAAGCCTACATCGGTAGAACTCGACCCATACTCGGCCAAAGCCGCGCCGCTCAATACACCTAAAACTGCGAAAAGACTACTTAGAGCAGCCTGCATAAAGCAGTTGGAGCATGAGAGTCTACAAATGCAGCATGATCAGATAAATCTTTTTCAACGGTTATGCCGTCACTCGGTGTAAGCCTCAAAGAGCCTGCACAACATAAACCACGCGCAGCACCAGCGGAGTATATTGGGATGTCATTTCTGGACACAACTTCTTCAGGGGCACATCGTCGAGAAAGCTGAGTGCAGGCAATCTGGACCGTCGGAAGTTCCTGTCTAATAGCCCCAACTACTCCTGGCTGAGGATTATCAAACCGGGTACGCCCATTAGAAACAAAAATTTGCTTTGGAGAAACGCTAGTACATAGTGCTTTTACCATTGTATCTGTGACAGAACGTGACCCCAACATACCCCCATGGTGGGGCAAAACTAAATAATCGGCCTGAATATCCACGCCACTATCTGATAAATGAGAAAATCCGACGTAATCTAAGTCGCCAGGCAACAAAAGAAGTGGTTTACCATCAACAAGAACCCTAATCACGACACTAACGGAATTGGTTGATATTGCGAGTCCTGCTTTATCAGTAGATCCCGCCCCCAACCTCGAAAGACGATATCGAGGTGCAATAACCTCGATTTCAACTTGCTCGAAGGGACTTTTAAAATCAGCCCCTTCCACGGCTTCAAAAAGTACGGCGGTAACGCCACGTCGTTGTAAATCATCAAGTGAATAAACGAGTGCCTTCCACATCTTTGAGGATTTTGCAGCATCGCCGTTGCAATATATATTGTGCACAGGAATACCTGAGTCTATGATAGCAATTAATCCACCGATATGGTCCTGATCAGCGTGAGAAATCACGGCTGTCTCAATTTCATAAATATTCTGTTCCCGCATATACTCAAGAATGGGAGAGCCAGGTCCGGCATCAACTAAAATTGTTGATGTACCGTTTGATATTACAACACAACTTCCGTGTCCGACATCAAGAATGTCGATCCAAAAATTTTGATCATTATCGGGTTCCGTTGGCGTTATCACGATTCCCACTCCGAAACGTATATATCATCGACATCTTCCGCTCCTAGATTAGATGTAGCAAAACATCTATACCCAGGGGCAACGTTCTCACGTATTCTTCCGGGAATGTCCTCGAGTCGAAAGCGAATAATCTCCGATCGTTGCCATGCCGGAAGCTCCAGAAAATAGAAACCATGAACGTCCGGGTCAGGTTCTATAAAATGAACTTGTGCCCGCCATGGGCGACGAGCAGGAATAAATTCATTGGATATCTCGCGAATGCACATATTCAACCCTGTTTGAAGAGAGTCAGGATTGAGATCATCCGGCGAAAGTAACGTAGGTATCCATCTACGATGGGGCCTAATGATATCGATCTGAGCTTTTTCAAATCTAGTGCATAATAAACTTGGAAAATTTTGCTTATACCAGCCCGCCACTAATTCCGCTCCATTAAACGGGGCGTATCCTTTAGGGGAAAGATGGAAATCGCTAATTGCCGCATCTGCACGTACGCCGCGCTGTAAATAACTACTAAGGTCTCCTAAATGTGGTCCCAATTCTTCCACTGGCGTCATATCAGCGAACTCCACTTGATATCTTAATCCTTGACGGACGCCCGGATCATCATCAACCAGCATCACGCTATGTACCTCTGCCACTGACTGTATCAAGCTTAATCCCCCAAAATGTCGAACTTTATAATGAAAGTAGCTCCCCCGAGATCGCCGTGGGCTATAGCCTTAATTTCTCCCCCCAGGTCAGATACCGCATCGCGGACGATTGTCAATCCTAGCCCCGTTCCTCCAGGCCTTCGCGTTTCACCAGGCAGCCAAATGTCCTTGAGGGATATATCTTTAATGCCAGGTCCATTGTCCGAAATCGTAAGTTCCCAAACTCCAGAACGCACAGAAGATTGCACATTTATTCGGCGAGACTCTGAGTTATGTCTATCAAAAGCCGATAAGCTGTTATTGATTAAGTTCGTTATAATTGCTTCTAATGCGGCGGCAGTACCTTGGAGATAGGGAGCTTTTTCGGAGAGTGAGGCCGTCAATTCGACGGCACGTCCGTCTAGAAAAGGTTTATAGGTTTCGATCACGTCCTTGACTACCGCGTCTAATTGGATACGTGCCAGCCGGCGTTTGTCATGATCAATAAGACGCAATGTTGCGGCTGCAAGAACATTGAGGGACTCCGTCGCATTAGCGATATCGTCAAGAGGTGGACGATATTTCTTTTTGTACAATTCAGGAAGTTCACGTTGCAGGCCGAAATCAATTGCATTTTTAGCCAGAATTATACGCTTTAAAGGATTTCCGTTTGACTCGTGTGCGAAGGTGGCGCTTGTAATGCCGGCAGTGCTCAGCGTCCGGTAGAGCTGAACTTCACGCTTGAGCGCTTCCGCTTCCTTGTTGCGCTCCGATTCGTAGCGGGCAAAAGCATCCTCGACTTCCTCCTTTTTATCAACATCCTTAATGGTTGATATCTTTTCTTGGACCGATTTCTTGCTTGATTGCGTAGCTGTCTGAGTAACTTTTGCAGCTTTGCGTCTACGAGCTTCGGCCGCTTCCAACCGTCGTCTGGCCATCCATTCCAAAGCGTCTATGGAAAATTCTCGGAGTTCATCAAATTCTGGGCTTTCAATGAATCCAGAGCGGTCTGTTTTTTGAATTAGAATTCCGTTTTGATCATCTATATATAGTCGACCAATTGAGTTGTTAGTTGAAGGGCGTTCCTCAGGACTGCGTACCCTGGCAAGGTTCATATCGAGCCAGTCGTTTCCAGGATTGCCGTATGGAGCAACTCGGAGATCATTCGAATAAACGTGTACCCCTCCGAACTGCTGAAGCCAACCTTTCACTTCCCCAAGTGTGGCTAAGCGAGTGCTAAACGTATTTTTTGATAGGTTAAATGCCCACAGATCAAAGCATGCGTCTGGTCCGCTATATTGTTTATTTGTGTTTTTTTGTCGCAGTTCTTCATGTGTCGCACTGTAAAGTACATTACCTTGCCAGTCTAATATTTGGGCTTTTGCCCAGCCATTGGCATTTGAAGCTACTAAATGGAAGTCCGCTTCACTGAAATACCGCTCACTTACGTATCGGGCTACGTCATCAAATTCTTCAGTGTGCAGAAATGGTTTGAAAGAATTGATTCCCACCGCGAAGGGATCGGCTAGGAGAATCATAGATCGTGCTAGGCGCTTAACTTCCATTCGACTGATGGGTTTCCTAAGATTCCTAATTTCAATCGTTGTACCATTTTGCGCCCCTTTTTCGCGGGGTGAATCAATAATTGAAATATCAATTTCGTCGATTGTATTGGCATGATCAAAATGGTCCCAGTCGAATCTGACCTTATATTCTTGTGAGTCATCGGTTGGGCGAGACGACATCGTCGCCACCCGACCTAGACGTAACGCGGCTAGCCTCCCCAGACCTTTATTCCCGGCTGGGCGCCTACCTCGGGAGGTCGTGATGTTGGTTTGTTTAGAGGATTTTCCCAATACAAGCCAACCGTCAATAATTTCACTTGGAGACATTCCTGCACCGTCATCTTGAATGCGAATTATGGGATGTCCGTGCTCGTCATTTTCCAGCCAGACATGACACTCGCTGGCGTCTGCATCGTAAGCGTTTTTTACTAACTCTATTATTCCTTGGTCTATGTTAGGATTAAGTTCTTCACCGAGGCGGCTTAGTATGCTTGTGGCGAAACGAATACGCCCTTCAGTCATTGTTTTCTCCTATAATGGAAAATTTTTGTGCCGTAGTTTTGTTAACAAACTTTTTTATCAAAGTATTTTTTCAGCTCGAGTTGCCGCTTCTTATTGCCGAGTCGCTTTCGAGTGCCTTATTTTTTCCCATTGAGTGTTTCAGCACTTGGTGGCCTCAAATTAACGTCATTATTAACTCACTGCGTCGATTGTAAAATTATGGCGTTGCCTCTGCAAACTGGTCCTCACGTTTTGCGTTATCCAGTACCACTGGCCATGGTTTCATACGATGCTGATGACCCAGCGCGTGCTGCCATGCTCTGAAATGGAGGCTATACATGATGGAAGGGGTCACTGGCTGGATGCATACCAATGGCCCCATGCTCCAGCTCCGGCTACTTTTGTCTTATGGCTTGGGTGTCTAAGTAGTACCACCTAGCTGGCCTTCATGGCCGTGACATGCGATGTCTGAGTTGGCAGCGGGCTGGGTTGTCAGGCGCCCATGCCGGTCGAGCTTGTGGTCTAGTGTCGTTGCGCGTTCGTAGACTGGCTGAGTGTCCCTTGATCTCACCCTTGTAGACCAGCGCCGGATCTCCATGGCCGGCAACTTTGCCCCGGAAGCGGGGCAGGTGTTCACCCCGAGGGAGGCTGCCTCCCTGGTGGCCTCGATGCTCGACTTGCCCAAGGTGGACCGCATCCGTGTTTTGGATCCCGGGGCCGGTACCGGCAGTCTGTCAGCGGCGCTGGTCAACAAAATCCGCCACCAGGTTCCCTCCACGACCGTGGACCTGGTGGCGGTGGAGCGGGACGGGAGGCTGGTCCCGGCACTGGAAGAGACCCTGCAGGAAATTGAGTCTTTGGGGCAGGTGAACACCTCGGCCATTGAGGCGGACTACCTTCTCGACGGGGTAGGTCTTACTGCGGAACTTGGGGCGTTGGAGGACCCGTTTGACCTCGTCATCATGAACCCGCCCTATGCCAAGCTGGCAGCTAATGCACCCGAGCGTTTGGCCTTGCGACCGCTCGGGGTCGAGGCGCCGAACCTCTACGCGGCGTTCATGGCCTTAGGACTGAGCCAGCTGCGGGCCAGCGGGCAGCTGGTGGCGATCGTTCCCCGCTCATTTATGAATGGAACGTACTTCGAACAATTCCGTGAGTTCCTACTCGCACGCTCCGTGATCCGTCGCATCCACACCTTCGAGTCGCGCAATACCGTCTTCGGTGACTCCGGGGTGCTCCAGGAGTCGGTGATCGTGACCTTTGAGTCAGGCGGAAAGCTGGGGCCTATCGAGATCAGTGTGTCCCGAGCTAACGACCCCGTCCCGCACCACTACACGGCCGACTACGACAAGGTGGTCCTGCCCACCGACCCACACCAGTTCATCCGGATTCCCGATGAGCACGGCGAGGATGTGCCGGCGGACAAGACGCTTGCCGACCTCGGCCTGACCGTGGCAACGGGCCGAGTCGTGGATTTCCGCGCGCGATCCTACTGCCTGAACGACCCCGGGGAGGAGACCGTTCCCCTGGTATACCCGGGTAACTTCGACGGGGGGGTCATTACTTGGCCGCGGATCATGAAGCGGCAAAAGCCTCAGCACTTCGACGCTCGGGACGACTTCGCCCGCAAGCAAATTCACGCTCCGGGACGCTATGTGGTCGTCAAGCGGTTCTCCGCCAAGGAGGAACCGCGCCGGGTCGTCGCTGCCATTTGGGACGCCGAGGGACCAGTCGCCTTCGAGAACAAGACCAACGTGATCGGCCCCATCACCGACCCCGCCGTCGCCGTCGGCCTGTCCCTATGGTTGAACAGCGGGCCGCTGGACCGACTGTTCCGCACCTTCTCCGGCCACACCCAGGTGAACGCCGGCGACCTGCGGACGCTGCCGATCCCGGACGAAGACACGCTGAGAAGTTGGGGTAACAACCGCAAACCCGCGCTACCGGGTCAGAATGCGATCGACCAGATAGTGACGGAGGAAGCATGACCAAGATTGAAGAGGCCCAGAAGATCCTGCGTGCCCTCGGATTTGACCATGAGCGGAGTAACGATCGGTCGGCTCTCACACTGCTCGCTTTGACGGCCGTTGGGCCAGATGGGGTATGGAGCGAGGCGACGAACGAGACCTACGGAACACGCGCACTGATGGACTTCATCCGTGACGAATATGACGTGAACTACGCGCCAAACAGCCGAGAGACATTCCGCCGCTTTACTCTCCATCAGTTCGCCGACGAGCTGCTGGTCGAGCAGAACCGGGACCAGCCGGACCGCCCGGTGAACAGCCCCAAGTGGAACTACGCCGTTCACCCGGCGGCACTGGCGGTCATCAAGACCTACGGAACCCCGCAGTTCGAAGGCATGATCAGGGAGTACCTGGTGGAGCGGCCAGGACAGATCGAGACCTACGCCGCAGCTCGGGAAATGCATCGCATCCCGATTACTCTCCCCGATGGTGAGGCGCTGGCCCTCAGCCCCGGTGGTCAGAACGTGCTGATCAAGCAAATGCTTGACGAGCTCTGCTCCCGCTACACCCCCGGTGGGGAACCGATCTACATCGGGGACGCCGATGCCAAGTGGGCCTACTTCAACAAGGAGTGCCTGCGTGACCTGGGCGTCGACGTGGACTCGCACGGCAAAATGCCCGATCTCGTGGTGTACATGCGGGACAAGAACTGGCTGGTCCTCATGGAGGCAGCATCATCCCACGGTCCCGTCGACGCCAAGCGATACCACGAGCTGGCCCAATTGTTCGCGGGCAGCACCGCCGGTCTGGTGTACATCTCCTGTTTCCCCGACCGGAAAACCATGCGGAAGTACCTCGCCGACATTGCCTGGGAGACCGAGGTCTGGTGCGCCGACGCGCCATCCCACATGGTTCACTTCAACGGCGAACGGTTTCTGGGTCCATACGACTGAACTCTCATTTAGACCTTGCCTTCGGCGCGGCACACAGGAGGGTAAGGGCGGGGCATAGCGACGAGCCTTCCATGAAGGCCTTCAGCTAGCGACGACGAGTGGAAATCAAACCGTAGGCCAGGTCAAACTGTCACCTATCGGTGCGGCAATCCCGGGTTCAGGGATGACGCTGAGTGAGGACGGTCAACAATTCGTCCCCTTTGGTCGTCGCATCTCTCTCGCCAAGGTCCGGCCGGCGCTGACGGGTTTCCAGCACGGCCGGTGCTTCTGCTGCCATGAGCCGCTCAGCACCGTGCCGGGGGGCGGTGCATGTGGATCACGTGTATGCCTTCTCCAACATGCCCCGCACCTCCAGGGCCGGCCCAGATCTCAACGGTGTGTGGAACCTCGTCGCGTCCTGCTCGGCGGGCAACCTTGCCAAGAGCGCCCGCCCACCGACTGGAGATGAGGTGGAACGCCTGCTAGCCCGCAACGATGCCATCGCAGGCTCCCCGCACCCCTTGCGGCCCACCCTGGAGCGCACCATGGTCACACCCTCTGCTCGGCCCGCGAAGACCTCCGCCGACCGCTACGAGTTCGTGCGCCGAGTACACCTTCTGGCAGGGGAGGGGCGGCTCGCGGATCGGCACGCTGCCGGTGGTGGGGTAGCAGCAGCCCCGCGCCCCTAAGGTCGTCTTCGCGGCGAACCGTACCTGGAGGCCACACGGCGGTGCCACGAATGAGCCAGTAATCGGAGCCCTAGCGCTGACCGAGCCCTAGAACGCGGCACCCAAAGAGCAGCGGGCTTAGGTCATCGGTGGCCACCGACGGTCAGCTGCTGCCCTATGTGGAGTGCTGAGATTGCCTGACTTGTAGTCGATGCAACCTGAAATTCCTCCAGGGCGAGGGCTTCTTGAGGAGAGGGAAAAGGCAGTGAGGCCACGCCGGTGGGGTACCACCTTCCCGATGCAGTGGGGGCGGATGTACGGGTCCAGGTGCATCCGGGGTCGCCAACGTGGATGAATAGTGTGGGGGCTTCTCGTTGGGTGGCGTAGGCGTACATCTGGTACTGGTCGGACATGGACATTTTCCCGGGCTCGAGAGCCCGGAGGGTTTTATATTTAGCGTCAATGACGACGAGGGCGCCTGTGGGATCGCGGAGCTCGATGTCTGGGCGCTTAGGCATGGGCGTGTCTTGGAAAATTCGCAGTTGCGGGGCGGCGGTCTCGACGCTGTATCCGGCGGACTGGAAACGACGTCGAAGAATTTCTTCCCACAGGTGGGAGGTGGTGATCTTGATGCTCAGTGCCGCCCCGTTGTGTCCGGAGGTAGTGCCGAATCCAGTGGCTTGAGTGAGTAGAGCTCGAGCGGCTCGGTAGGCCCGCTGAGGAACCCCGGAAGGGAGCTGCTCGTGGGTCAGGGGAGCTTCTTGGAGCACCCCATAGGGAGAGGTGGCCGTGACTGTAGACAGGTGAGCATCTGCCCTCAGAGCGCGTTCTCGGGCGGTGCGGCTGCGCGACGTGGTGTCAGGGAGTTCGGTGAGGCACTGCCGCAGGGCTGCCCGGATGGTTTGCCACAAGAGGGTGTCGGTGGTCAGTTCGGTGTACTCACAACTGATGGCCTGCTGTCTGCGAGCCTTGCGCTCCACTAGATCGTTCACCAGGATCCTGCCGCGCACGGCCATGAGCGGGCCGGCGTTGCGGCGAAATTCGGGCTGTTGGTACCGGATGGATTTTTCTGCCAGTTTGGTGAACTCCTCCAAGAACACCTGTCGCAGTCCCGGTTGCCGCGTGGCGATAGCTGATGCCAGCACGGCGGGGAGATCTGTGGAGTCTTGCAGGGTGAGCTGGTCCATAGCCCCGACCAGCTTCCACATGGCTTGGTCCTGGAGGTCTGTCTCCGGGCCATCCTGGTCAGGGATTCGTGGGGGCGCACCAGGTGACCGGGGAGGGGTCACTTCCGTGAGCAGCGGTGACGTCCCTTCGTCCCTATCGTTGGCAGGTCCCTCGGCCTCCCCCAAGGTGATCTCTTGGTGGGCGGTGAGGGTATCGGCGATGTGATCGGGCACCTCGACGGTGTCGAGCTCGTAGACAGTGACAACAGTCCGGTCATCTGTAGGCATGACTCGTACTACGGCGGGCGGGGAAGCATCTGGTGGCCGCCAGGGCTTGGGGTGGACGCGCAGGATTAACTCTTTGCCCGCGGCCGTTCGGATGACGGCTACGCCGATGCCATTCCCTGTACTGCTCACCTTGAAGTAGCGCACGGGCTCAACCCTGGACCGCCGACGGGGTCATTGTGCGTTCGAAGCTAGCGCTTTTCCCTTCCTCAACGAAGACCTGAGGGCGTCGACCAATGCCGCGGCCGACGTATCGCACGCCCATGACTCCACCAAGTCCCTCGCTGTCCCAGCGCGCCGGCCGGTCGATGGCCTGAATGTGTTCCAGATCTTCCTCCGTGATCATGAACGTTTGAGCGATCTCGCTGAGTTGCTCGAGAATAGCGGTGCAAATTTCGATCGGTTCGGCTTTGGTGAAAAAGTAGGAGTGGCCAATCAGCGCGTCCGGCCCCACCTGCTCCTCGAGATTCTGGTTGAGATTTGCCCACCACCGGATGAGGCTGACCGGTGTGCCGTGCTTTTTGGAATGCAGGCCTGCAGTGGAGAGTTCGCCGATGAGTTCTTCGGGATCCATCGGGTTGATGGTGTTCCACTGGAAGCGACGGCGGAGGGCGAGGTCGATTCGGCCCACGGATCGGTCGGTGCTGTTCATGGTCCCGAGGATGTGCAGGTTGTCCGGGACCACGAGAAAATCACGGTGGTCCTTGGATGGGGTCTGGAGTTGGGCTGAGTAGACGTAATCGACTCCGGCAAGTTCCGGATCCGAGGCCAGCTGGTCGTTCAGCTCACTGATCTCAACCTCGGTCAGTGTGGATGCCTCCCACGTGTGCCCCAATGCATGGAGCCTGCGGACGGGCAGACGCTTGGAGCTTTCCAGGACCATGAGGAGGTCACCGAGCACAGCGGCTGTGTTGGCCCGGTTGATCTCATCAATGACGAGCAGGTAATCGTGGTTGGGATCTTTGATGGCCTGGTTGCACATGTCGATGAAGAGGCCATCTCGAGGTTCGAAGGTGTCTCCGGACGGACGCAGCCCCCTAACGAACTCTTCATAGGACGTCGAGGGGTGGAACACCGTCGTTCTGATGCGACCTTCATAGCGGTCGTTCAACTGACTGACCATATGGGTCTTGCCCACGCCGGCGACACCCACGGTGATGATGTTCTTAGATGCCTTTAGTGCCTGCCGTGTCCGGGCCGCTGCGTCTTGGACCTCGACCGGGTCAACCTGGCCTGTGACCGGCGGGGCTTGGTCCTCGACGTTCTCCATGAGCTCCCAGTAGGTGAGGAGGCATTCGGCCAACTGATCCTGGAGTGAAGTACGCGAGGCGGGGCCAGCCCCGAAAAGCTTCTCTCGAGCGTTGTCGTAGACCTCGACGAGGTAGGAGAACCCATACCTCCTATAGCCAAGCGTGCTGCGGATAGTGCGGTACTTCTCGGTAATTTCAGCGGGCCAAGAAACAGAAGGTTCATTTGTCTCACTGAGGCCATAGGAAAGCACTAGCCGCTTATCCGCCCGATAGTAAAGCAGTACGATATAAATGCCATTCTGCACCTCTTGGTCACCAAGAGTAAATGTCATGTGCGCGCAGTCAGCAGGGGTTCCTTGACCGAAACTTGCCTTGACTCTAACTCCGGCGAGATTATTGACCTTGTAAGAAGCCCAAGCGAGGTTCGGTTTACTAGAATCCGCATTCTGCAAAAAGCCATCAAGCTTTTCACCCACAACGACTTCAGCGATACGCGCAATTTCGGCTGCCGCATCGTCTCTTGATGAACCATTGTCTGTGGAGGTTCCCGCACCCCACCCCTTCGCCGGGTCGTACTGCTGCTCCTCGGGCGACGTCCGGATCTTGTAACGACCACTGGTGACCTGCACGATCGGTGACGCATCCGGGTCTTCATAAATTACTTCGCGCATCACACGATTCACCGTCTGCCAGGGCGTCTTCCCCTGTGACTCAACGTAACCATGTTCTATGGCGTAGTCGGCGATGGCGCGACTTCCCATCGCTTCGGGTGCGTGTTCTTCCAATGTGTTGATTACCGCTTCGCGCCAAGAACTCAAAATGATGCCTTTCTCCATAGGTGCTGTGCAATCTCACTGCAGTCTAGGGATAGGGCGGCCCCAATCCGGGGATTCTGGCGTCTAGGAAAGCGTCGGTGGCCCTTAACATCCCAATTTAGGGCCACCGAGCTGTCGTCGGAGTCGAGACAGTGCTTGCCAGAAGCTGTTCTTCTAGTGAGGGCCTCTGGTCGCCTGCTAGGTGTCCCTGGTCAGACGAGATTAGTGGGCGGCGTAGTAGGTGTCCTTCACGGACTGGTGGATACGGCCGCGATCGGAGACCTGGTGGCCGTTCTCCTTGGCCCACGCCCTGATCCCGGCGGTCTCGCCCGCAGAGCTGGAGGAGCCAGCGCCGGTGGTGCGCTTGCGCCGCCCGTTAGTGCCGACGGGGGCCTTGCGGACGGCGGCCACGAACGGCTGCAACGCCTCTCGCAGCCTCTCGGCGTTGGCGTCGGAGAGGTCGATCTCGTAGTCCTTGCCGTCCAGGGCAAGGGAGACAGTGTTGTCCGCGGGGCCGCCGTCGAGGTCGTCCTCGAGGTGTACTTCGACTTTTTGGGCCATGGGTGAGGATTCCTTCCGGGTGAGCGGATCGTAGGACAGGGCTGTGCTGGCGTATGGGTGGTCAGGAATGGTTGGTGGTGTCATCGCCGGCCGGGTTTTCCTGGAAATCGACGGCGTCGATCTCCTCCGCCGGTTCTGCCGACTCGGTGAGTGTCGTGGGCTTAGTGCGGTTGCCAGTGATGACAGTGCCCGCCTCGGTGAGGTCCACGCAGAGCATGCCGTCCTCCACGAACGGTTTCCATCGCCTAGTAGCAGTGGTGTCGGTCCCGTAGTGCTGAGTGAACGCGGTGGCCGAGACAATGGCCTGACCGGGTCCGCGCTTGGAGCCGTTGCGGACCGCATAGGCGTGCGGGGAAGAGTCATCAGCAACGCGCAGGGCCATGACCTGACGGTCGCGGTCAAAGAGTAGTTCTATCGTTTCCGCGTTGCTCATGAGGTCATGGGCGGCCTTGTTCAGCGAGATCACGCCCCGCTTCTGAATCGTGACACTGGGTGCCTTGGCCAGTGGAGTCATCCTCTTGTCGAAGACCTCGAACGGCATGATTGCTCCCCCTGGTGTTGTGCAGCTATCACGGTATGCATCGCAATCATCGCACGCACAGCTCAGCCAATCGGGATGCTCGGGTGGGGCTGTCTTGGAAGGCAAGGGATGCGAGACGTCTCGTCCGGAAAATTTGCGCCCGCATGTTTCCGCGGATTCGGATGTCTCGCATCCTTGTGCTTTATCCATGCCCTTAGAATTGGATACTCAACGTCAGTTGCGAGACAGGTAGGGGTGGATGTGGGGAAGCTGATCGGGTACGCACGCGTGTCGACACGGCAGCAGGACGCTGACCGTCAAGTGGCTGACCTCTTGGCTGCAGGTCTGCGGCGCGATGACCTCTACGTGGACAGTGGAGTGTCTGGAGGCCGTGCGTCGCGTCCGCAGTTCGACCAGGCGGTGGCCGCACTCGAGGAGGGTGACACCTTGGTCATCACCACCCTGGACCGGTTAGGACGGTCGACGCAGAACATGCTGGCTTTCGCCGAGGCGCTGCGCGGGAGAGGTGCTGGGCTGCGGGTGCTGAACCTCGGTGGGGGAGATGTGGACACGGCCACTCCGATGGGATCGATGGTCTTCACCGTCATGGCCGCCCTCGCCCAGATGGAGCTGGAGATCAAACGAGAGCGGATCACCGACTCGGTGGCCAAACGCCGAGCCGCCGGGAAGGACCTCGGCGGGCGACGCCAGACCTTCACCGACTCCCAGATCCGCAACGCCCTGCGGCTCATCGACGGTGGGGAGCCAGCTACCCAGGTCGCCCGAGACCTCGGGATGTCCAGGGCCACCCTCTACCGGCGGATCCGGGAACTACCGACAACTCTCCCCAGCTGAGCCAGACCTGGGGTTCTCGCACGCTTCGAGGAGCGTCCATGGGTCCTTGATCCGGTCAGGATGAGGTGTGGGTCACCGGTGGGCAGTGCAGCCACGCCGGCCATTGCTGAAGAATCCTGGCGTGGAGCAAGGTGTCCGCCACCTATTGCCGATACTTCTTCATCTGGACGAGCGTTGGGGCGAGGCAGGCTGTTGGGCGTCTGGGCTGTGTCTGTTGCGGCACCAGGTGTCAGTCTTGGTCGTGGGTCACTGGATCTCGCGCAGCGAGCCGTCGGTGACGTCGTAGACGAATCCGCGCACGCTGTCCTGGTGCGCGATGAAGGGGTTGGCGGCGATCCGTGCCATCGACTGGCGGACGTCGTCGTCGGGATCGGCGAAGGACTCCGGTGACCACGGCGGGCGTATCCCGGTGTCGGCCTCGATCTGGGCTTTGAAGGCGTCGTCGGTGAAGGTGAGCATGCCGCAGTCGGTGTGGTGGATCAGGATGATCTCCCGGGTGCCCAGAAGCCGTTGGCTGATCACCAGGGATCGGATCTCGTCGTCGGTGATCACCCCACCGGCGTTGCGGATGACGTGGGCGTCGCCTTCGTTCAATCCGAGCAGTCCGTAGGGGTTGAGCCGGGCGTCCATGCAGGCCACCACCGCCACCGGCAAGGCCGGGGGCATGGGCAGATCCCCCTTGGTGAAGCCGGCGGCATAGGCCTCGGCGTGGTGCAGAAGGTCATCGGTGACGCTCATGGCAGGGGCCTTTCCTCGACGGCTGTGGCGGACTGAATGCCGGCGATGGGATTCGGTTCGAGTGTTCTTCGGCGCTGCGCTCGAACATTCCCGGATCCGCCTGGTCCGTTTTTCACCCTAGGACCGGTCGTCGCCCGTGAACACCCTTCCCGTCGTCCTGCGTCACCCTCCGTGTCTGGGAAGGCGGGAGCAGGTCACTCTGGTGGCACCTACCGATGCAGCACTCCCATCACAGCAGGTGAGGGCCTGGCTGGTCGACTACCCGCGGTCCCGATTCCACATCACACCCACCTAAGCTTCGTCGCTGAACGCCAGGCTCTGCGCCGGACTGATATCGACTCACTGCCCGAGTTAAACAAGCGGATTCGCGCCTTCATCACCGGCTGGAAAGACCGCTGTCACCCCTTCGTGTGAACCAAGCCCAGCAACGAATTCCTCAAAAAGACTAACCGCCCAACCACTTTAAGAACGGACCGCGAAGGAAGTGAAAATTATCGACACCCCACCGCTTAGTGGAAATAATTGCATATTTTTGCAAGATGAAATACTAGATAATGCCGGTGAAATCATTTTGAAAAATGTGTCAAGTTTCCCAGACTGTCTCCTATGGTCAATGTGCTGGTTCCTGCGTAACGACAAACTGCCAAATCACGGATGCTACTTCCTGTGGTTATAATTTGCTCCAGCGTGTCCGTGGTTAGGTCCCATATTCGGGCGGTTCCGTCTGAGCTGGCGGTGACGGCTCGGGTGCTGTCGGGGGTCACGGCGACTGCTACGACTGCATCAGTGTGGCCTTCTAAGCGATGGAGCGGGTGTCCGGTGCTGAGGTCCCATACTCGGGCGGTTCCGTCCGAGCTGGCGGTCACAGCGCGCGTGCCGTCCGGGGTCATCACCACCGCCAGCACCGCTTCGGTGTGGCCTCGCAGAACATGCACTTGCTCTCCGGTGTGCAGGTCCCAGATCCGGGCGGTTCCGTCTGAGCTGGCGGTGACGGCTCGGGTGCTGTCGGGGGTCACGGCGACTGCTACGACTGCATCAGTGTGGCCTTCTAAGCGATGGAGCGGGTGTCCGGTGCTGAGGTCCCATACTCGGGCGGTTCCGTCCGAGCTGGCGGTCACAGCGCGCGTGCCGTCCGAGGTCACCGCCACCGCCTCGACCTTCTTGAAGTGGCCCTTTATGCGGTAGAGCTGCTCTCCGATATTCATATCCCATACCCGGGCCCTCCTGTCCCAACTGGCAGTCATGGCCCAAGTTCCGTCGGAGGTTATTGCCACTGCCGAAATTGCGTCGGTGTGGCCTGCCAGGAGGTGGAGCTGTGTTCCGGTGCTGAGGTCCCATATTCGGGCGGTTCCGTCTGAGCTGGCGGTGACGGCTCGGGTGCTGTCAGGGGTCACTGCCACCGCCTTCAAAGGTTCGGTGTGGCCTTCTAAAAGGTGGAGCGAGTTTCCTGTGTTCAAATCCCATACGCGGGCGGTATGGTCCCTGCTGGCGGTCACGGCCCTGGTGCCATCAGGGGTTATTCCCACCGCCTCTACCGCATCGGTATGGCCTTCTAATGTATGTACCAGTGCTCCTGTGTTCAAATCCCATACGCGGGCGGTGTGGTCCCTGCTGGCGGTCACGGCCTTAGCGCAATTAGGGGTCACCGCCACCGCAATTGTCTCGTTCAAATGCCCAAACAAAATAGAAATCAACGCAGAGTTGGCCCGAGTCGTAGTCCACTGTGGAATAAATTGTTTACCGGGTAGGTGAAATAAGTGCTGTTGAGCTTGGTGAAGCATGTCCTGATGTCCTATGGCGAGGGACTGTAGGGCCAGCTGTTGCGCCGCATAACCGGGAATATTTAGAAAATGGCGACTCTGCAAGTGAGGAGCCTCAAAGGAGAAAAGGCGCATCAAGGAATTGAGGGCATCATTGATCCCGTTTGTTAATTCCTCGCGTGACACTAATGATCGCATCGTCCTCATGAGGTGGTCAATCCCTAGGGTGATGACCACGCGTTCCACGAAGGACATGTTGGAGTAAATTCTGGACAGTGCTTCTGCTATAGCGTCCGCAGCTTGTATGGGAAGCTGGTTCGTCCGGGCTGCGGCGTAGAGATGCTCGGGATAGTGGGACAGTACGTAATCCGGGGTGTCCTCGGGAAAGTTTCTGTCTCGGTAATCGTCGCACCAGCTGAGCAACGTGGCTTCAAACTTCGGCAGGTCCTTGGCCAGCCATTCCCTGGCAATCTGCTCCAGTACGGCATGCGCGAATACGTATACCGGTTGACCCGTCGGAGCGGGAGCGGAAATGAGGGTGCGGTGAAAGGACGTGTCGAGGGTGCTGCTGATCTCGATGTCGAATTTCGAGGAGTCCACTCTGTGGAGCAGTTCGGTGAGCTCGCTGGACGCTAAGCCACCAACGGAGGTCGCAACCAAACCTGCAATGGCATACTCCAAGCGATTCTTAGCAGCCAGTACTTGGTGCAGTTCCTCTTCGGCCAGTTCCCGCAGCTCCACAGCCACTTGCGTCGCGATCAGGGTCCGCACATGCGCCCGGAGCGGGTGGTAGGCCGGCAGTTCTACTTCGACACCGGTTCGGCTGGCGGCCAGCAGCATCGCGTTCTGGGGCAATTCGGTCTCGTCGATCAGCCATTTCTTCAAGGAGTTGCCGTGTGGTTCGTGCTCGTCGAGACCATCGATGATCACCACGAGCCGGCGTCCACGTTCCTGACAGGAGCGTGCAGCATTGGCTAACAGGGTGTGGAGCTGGATCTTCTGCTCCGAGAAGTACAGGGCTTCTTGGTGGTCGACACGGTTCGCCACCGCGGCCAGTTGCTCATTGAGTGTGCTCAGTGCATAACTGGCGGTGTTCTCGCCCGTCGTGCTACGCAAGAAGCAGGACACCACGGTAATTCCGGGTGGGGGATGAGTGGCCACCCAGGCCAAGAGCGCTGTCTTGCCCGCAAAGGTCTCGCCCTGGATCCAGCACCACCGCGCATCGGAAGTCAGCAAGAGATCAAGGGAGGCAAGTTCCTCGTCTCGCTCCAGCAACTGTTCGGGGGAGTAGCGTGCAGCGATCTCTCGGGCCTGCTGCACCTCGGCTTCTCCCGCGGTGGCCCGCCGGACCAGCCACAGATCACCGGGCCGCTTGGGTAGCACGGGGCCCAGGGCCGTACACCACTGATCCACCAATCCCGTTGAAGAAGTGAATAGCGTCTCCAGTGGTTTCACGGTGAGGACGTCGGTGCCCTCGTCTGGGTGGTGCTGGGCCACGACGCCGATGATCCGCTGGTCGGCCCAGACTGCAGCCCCGGACATGCTCTCCCAGGGAGAATGCTCCCCTTGCGGATCCTCGGGCGGCCGGGCATTGACGGCCAGCTCATAAGTGCCGGTTCTCGCGTTCGACGCAGGAGTGATCGTGCCATGGGCCACGTGCAACTCGCGAACAGTCGACTTCCCCGAAACGGCGTCCGCTCGTAGCTTGAAGCGTGGGCACCCGGCCGCGACGGCCGGCACGGGAGCTGCCGAGTCACGGTCCAGACGCCCGAACAACGCCGGCTCCACTTGACCTGCAATCCCTTTGGCGATCGGCAGCAGAGCCAGGTCGGTGTCCTCATCTACACGAGCGTGCTCAAGGTCGACGTCGCGTCGGCCGGCTGGGTCCAGGCGGGTCGGGGCACCTAACCACACTGCGACCTTGGTCGCCCCGGCCACCACGTGTTGGGCGGTCAACACCCACCCGTCGGCGATTAGGTATCCGGACCCACGCCAGGGTTTTCCGGTGGGGCCCTGGGCGACGACGTCGGCGACCTGGGCACGAATTGGATGGGCGCTCATCTCAAGTCCGGAAGGTCCTCATCGCCTGGAGGCACGTTCGGGCTTTCGGTGGATTGGTCCTCGCCCTGAGCGGACGAGGCCCCGTCTAGAGCGGACAGGCCCTCGTCGCCCGGGGGCACATGCGGACTTTTCGTGGACTGGTCCTCGCCCTTAGCGGTTGAGGCCTCGTTTAAAGCAGACAAGTCCTCGTTTGCGACGGCTTCGCCGCTGACGTTTAGAGTGCGCTTCACGACGGTCACCTGGCCGTTCTCATCACGGATGATTTCTTCCATGTACGGCTTCAAAGTCAACGTCAGGTGCTGGGTGGTCAGCCGTTCCGATGCTCGGACGCCCTTGACGCTGCCCTCGGCGGAGGCGAACACCCAGAACTTCGCCGAAGCCTTGGCCGAGGCCTCCCCGGTCGTGGTGACCGTGACCCCGATGTCCAACGACAGAGTCACCTCCTCCAACCCCAAATGCAACGACTTCCCCTTAGCCCGACGCTGCGCCTCGTCCAACTCCACCCGCAAGTCACTGAGGAAGTCCGCCAAGCCCAGCGCCCCCTCGGGCTCGCCAGAATCCGCCATGTCGCTCACCCCTCGATGCACGGCTATGTAGATAGAAATTTTCTCACCTAAAAAGCCAAGAATGATAGACGTACGTTCAAACAGTGGATATTTAACGATGTTTCCAGTCCTGCGTTTAGCGCAATGTTAGGGCGAAGGTTCCACACCTGACCCGGGGTGGACTGCAGATCGTGTTCTGCGATCTGGGCACACCGTCGGAGTCCTCGAACGTCTACGACGAACTGCGCGCCCAGTTGGCTAGGGCATGTCTCCCAATAGGACTTTGAGCCAGATGGTGATGGCGCGCAGCACGGCCCCATCGCGGTAGGTGATGGCGAGCTTGTCGTACCGTGTGGCGAGCCCGCGCCATTGCTTGAAGACGTTGAAGGACCGCTCGACGACGTTGCGGCCCTTGTAGTCCTCGGGATTGAAGGACGGCGGTCGACCACCTTTGGAACCGCGGCGTTTCCGATGACCTTGCTGGTCGGCCGGCTCCGGGATCACCGCGGTGATGCCCCGGGATCGCAGATGCGTGCGGATCGCTCTCGAGGAGTAGGCCTTGTCCGCCCGCAGCCGCCCGGGCCGGGTCCGGGGCCGCCCCGGTCCCTGTCGTGAGACCCGCAGATGGCGCATGAGGTGGGGGAACATCGGGGCGTCCCCGGCCTGGCCGGGCCCCACGAGCACCACCAACGGGCGCCCGGCCCCGTCGACCAGGCAGTGGA
This sequence comes from Kocuria kalidii, assembly GCF_044462225.1. Lineage (NCBI taxonomy): Bacteria > Bacillati > Actinomycetota > Actinomycetes > Micrococcales > Micrococcaceae > Kocuria > Kocuria kalidii. The sequence continues at coordinate 37,247 of NZ_JBISWJ010000113.1, forward strand.
TCTTCGTCGACAGCCCGCCACGGGAGCGGCCCACCGCGTGGTCAACCGGCTCAGCGGACAGATTCGTGTAGTTCGCTCCTGCCCCCTGTGTCGCGGGCGAAGTTCGTGGCGTGCTGATGGGCTCGGTTGATGGTGGAGTCCACCGACACCGCCCAGTCGATCAGTTCGATCTTCTGCGCGTCGGTCAGCAGCGCGGCCAGGACCCGGTCCCAGGTCCCGTCGGCGCTGTAGCGGCGGTGCCGTTTCCACACGGTCTGCCAGGGCCCGAACTGTTCGGGCATGTCGCGCCAGGCGATCCCGCACCGGTAACGGTAGAGAATGCCCTCCACTACCGGTCGGTCATCGCGGAACGGCCGGCCCCGCTTGCCCTCGGAGGACGGCAAGAGGGGCCGAATCCGCTCCCACTGGTCATCGGTCAGCACAGCTCGGGGCATGTTCCCAGCGTCGCAGAACCACCCACACGATTAAAGAGACATGCCCTAGCGGGGACTGCCGGGCACGTGGGGGACGCGCCGGCGCCGTTGGACGGTCCGAGTCGCGTTCGGCGGACTCACGCGGGATCACGGTTCATTGTATCGACGCGAGCCTGGCCGCCACGTGCACGCGAAGCCGGCCGTGGGGGCCGCGGTCGCTGCCCGTTCGGGCGCGCTTCCCGAAAAGATCAGCGACCACGGGAACGCGCGCACCCATGCGTCGAACCGGCCACCGCCCAGCACGGTCTCGTCCCCGGCCATGACCTCGATCGACACAGACCGCTTGTGCGGGTCGATCCCCGATGACCACGCGTTGTGTCTTTATCACACTGCCCTCCCTTGCTCGCATCAGTGGTTGTGGAGCTGGGAGGGCACCACTACTTTCGAGCTGAGCCGTAAATACTCGCTCTGCCTGGGTTGTTTAGATGGACAGTGCCCGCTCCCCATTGGGGGAGCGGGCACTGTTGCTGCGTGGTGACCACGTGTGCGGGAAGCCGTCCACAGTCGGCGGAAGCGGAAGCGGAAGTGTCACGGTTGCGCGTGAGGTGACCTGCCGGCTGTGGTCGGGTGGTCGGTGGGGGTCCCCGCTGTCCATCATGGGTGCGGGAAAAGCCGCGGAGCGAGGGAGCTTTTGCCGTGCCCATGTGGGCACGGGGCCAGGAATTCAGCCACGGTTGTCCAAGTCGCGTTCCGCGCGCTCCTGGTGTGCTTCGCGCCAGATGACGAGCAAGGACGCCACCAAGAGCAGGCCGGAGATTAGGCTCGATCTTCGAGCCTCGAGCCTCGGGTCACCAGGACGGTGGAGAGGATTAGGAGCACGCCGTAGCTGGCTGCGAGAACCCAGCGACTGGCCGTCAGTCACTGCTCCGGCTCGGTACCGCCACTGTTCCGCGCGGACGAGTCGGGGGTGTCCGGGGTGGGCTGAGTGGCCTTCCGTCGGCGCTGCACCCTTTGCACCTTCTCGGGTGCGGAGAGTCCGATCTTGCGCAGCTCGTCCTCGGTCCAGCCGCCGTTGTTGACGGCGGCCTGGAACGCCTGGACGTCGTTCTTCTCGGCCTCTTTGAGGGCCTCGCGGGCCTCGTCAAGAGCGCCACGAGTAGCAATCGCCCGGCGGACGTAGTCCATCCGGTCGTTGAGCAGCCGCTGGGCGGCTTCTTCTGCTTGCTGGGGGTCAGTGAGCTTCACCATGCCTCCACCTTAACGGATGCACATCGTCCGTTCCAGAGGAAGCACCTGCTGAGCTGGCGTTTTGCACCCGTGGTGCTCCACCGGAGCAAAGCTATGTTTTATGTGCCATAAAACGGGCGCACCGCTGGCCCTGCCGGTTTCGCGGTGGCACACTGATCGTGTGGGGCCCACCGAAGTGGGGGCGCTGCGCTGGGCCGAGAAGAGAGGAGGTGCTGTGGTGGAGCAGGAGAATCCGCGTCATGTGTGGAAGTCGCGACGGAAGCGGATCGAGGGCAAGACCCAGTACGTCCGGGTGTCCATGTCGGAGTCGGAGCGTGCCCAGTTGATGGTGCTGGAGCAGCAGACCGGGCTGTCGCCGTCGGCGCTGATGGTGCAGGCGGTGTTCGGTTCGGCGGATCCGATGGCGGTGCAGCTGCGGAGGAACCAGCTGGCCGAGCTGATCCAGATGCGGCAGCTGATGGCCACGATCGCCAACAACGTTAACCAGATTGCCCGGCATGCCAACAGCACCGGTGAAGTGCTGCCCGAGACGGTCGAGACCTTGCAGGAAGCTCGCCGCTTTGGAACGGACGTGCTGGCCAAGATCGAAGAGTTGATCCCGTGATTCCGAACATCACCAAGGGTGACAAGCCGGTCGGGCTGATGAAGTATCTCGTGGGTCCGGGTCGGGCCAACGAGCACACCGATCCGCACCTGATCAACGGCTCTCCGCTCATCATGGCGTGGCACGACGACGTGCAGCTCAACGAGGAAGCCGCGGTGTCCATCGCCCGCGAGATCGATCTGAACCGACGAGCGTTCGGTGTAGACGCTGACGCCAAGCACATCTGGCACTGTTCGTTGTCGATCCCGTACCAGGACCGGGAGGTCACCGATCAGGAATGGTCGGACATCGCCCAGCGGTTCATGGACGAGATGGACTTCACCGAGGCTGGGGCCAAGGCCCCGTGCCAGTGGGTTGCGGTGCATCACGGGCGCTCCACCAAGGGCAACGACCACATCCACATCATGGCCTCCACGATCCGTGGGGACGGGACGAAGTGGGCCGATGGCAACGACTTCTCCCGCGCGCAGAAGGTCGCCCGGGGCATCGAGAAGGACTTCCGCCTCATCCAGCTCGGCAATCACTCCGAACGGTGGTTGCAGCAGGGCGAGATCGCCCGGGACAGCACCAGGGAGCCGGCCCGGTTCGCGCTGGAGCGCACCGTGCGGGCGTGCGCGGTGGCCGCCGACACCGAGGCGCAGTTCGTGCGGCAGATGCGCCGGGCGAACCTGCTCGTGCACCCCCGCTTCGCCGCTGGCACCGACTCGGTGGTGACCGGGTACTCCGTGGCGGAGCGTCCGCCAAAGGGAATGCGGCCGCTGTGGTTCGGTGGCGGCAAACTCGCCCAGGACCTCACCCTGCCCTCACTGCGCACACGCTGGCCGGACACCCCCGAGGCCGCCCAAGAGGCGTCGGATGAATGGATGGCAGCCAAGCGGCACCGTCGCATCGTCCACCCCGACGACCCCGGTGTGGCCCTGGATGAGGAGACCGCCCGGCGGTTGGCCGGGGAGCTGAAGGAGGTCCGCCGGCGCCTGGTGAACATCGCACCGGATGATCACCAATCGTGGGCGCACGCGGCCCGTGAAGCCTCTGGGGTGTTCGCCGCGTGGTCCCATGCGACCGAGGACGGCCAAGGGCCGCTGGGGCGCACGGCTCGAGTGCTGGCCCGGTCCGCGCATCGGTCCGGGGTGAAGATCACCACCCCGCTGGAGGCGCCGTTGCGTACTAGTGGCACCACGGCCTTCTTGTTGGCGGCCACCCGGGCGCCGTCCCCGATGGCGCAGGCGCTGATCATGAACCAGATGCTGCGGATGACCCAGGCGTTCTACGAGATGCACCAGGCCAACAAGGACCTGCGCGAGACCCAGCTGATCAACGACGCCTTCGAACACCACCTGGCCGACGTGGCCGAACCCTTACCGGAGGTGGAGACCTCCGCGCCGGCGCGCTCGGCTTCCCACGCCGGCCCCACCCGTGACCGCGGGGCGCTGCGGGAAACCCAGGGACTCACCGCCACCGTGCGCCCCTACGTGGAACACACCCGAGACGAGCACGGAATGGAGCTGTAACGACATGAGCACACAACCCGACGGCGTGAACGACCTGCTCTCCCGGGACCTCCAAGCGGCGATGGCCGTGGCCGGGCGCTGGGGCGAGATAATGGCCCGTCAACGCGCCGAGCAACTCCGCCAACGGGTCATGGAACAGCAGCACCGGCGGCGCGAGCTCGAGGAGCGCTTCGAGGCCGAACGCGCCGTGATGCGCACCGAGCTCGCCCCCGTGGACCAGGACCGGTTCTGGGAAACCGCGAAAACTGAGGACATCGCCGGCCACTACGGTCTGGCCTGGCAGTGGGAGCACCACGACGGTGTCGCCAAGGCCGCCCGAGGGCGGATCGAGTTGGAGGTGAAGGAACGCCACGGATTGAGCGTGGAGGACTACCTGACCGACCATGCCCCGCACCAGCAGCGCACCGAATCTGTTGAGCAAGAGATCGTCGCCCGCGAGACTCTCGATGCGCAACGGGACCACGCCGAGGCCGCACGCAACGCTGCGGTGGCCTCACAAGGTGACCTCCAGAACGACACGGACACCCATCACGCGGCCGCCGAAGCCGAAGAGCTCTGGGACTCCGGAGACCGCCGAGCCAGCCTGGCAGACAGTCTCATGGCAGCCCTTGGTGGCACCGAGGCAGGCCGCGACGGCGTCCAAGCCCGCCTGGCCGCCGAACGGGACCAGGGCACGCCGCCCATCGACGTGGTGCGCTCCACCAAACGGGGCCCAAAGGTTCGCAAGAACACCGGGCGCGGGCAGGGACACGAGAGAGGCCTGGAGTTGAACTGAGCGTAACAACGATAGGTGTGCAATCCGTGGCGGGGTGCCGACGGTCCTGTCCTACTCGGCATTCCCGCTTCCCGATTACATCAACGCCGCTCCTTTCGGCGTTCGCCGGTAGGGGCATGATGAGGACCCATCCAGTCTGCAACAAGTCTCATGAAACTCGGTGAGCTCATCTCTCGCCATGTCTCAGAGCCATGGAGAATAACTCACACCGAAGTCTGATCTCTTCGTAGGAACACCACGGAGCGTCGGATCCGTACCGTTGCACTAATTTGTCGCGGGCTAGGTCGATCACCCTTCGAGGAGGATCGGTGCTCGCACGACGGGATAGATTCCGAGCACGGAGACATTCCAGGACTTCTTGACCGCCGGCAATGGCTTCAGAAAGACGTTCAGCCGAGGGGGGTGGACCTATCGTGATTACACGCACGGCGCGCGCCCTGTCGTCGCGCGGATTCCACGGTGGCCATAGGCGCTGTCGAACTATGATCATGCCGCTGGAGATTGCCAGCTCTACCAGTCTGCTGGAGTCCGTGGACGCCTGGCTCCTTGCCGCGTCGCACTGTACCGTTCTAACGAAATCTTTTACCGAAGGCGTTTTGCCAACCCTTTCCCGAAAAAGAAATCCTGCCCTTTCTTCGCGCGGGACCTTCTGGTTGCCGATTATTTTGAGCCCAATCCATATCTTTGCGCCTCCATGTTTTTTGGGACCAGCAGCCCCTGTTCCATGCACTTCGGGGATTAAGTCGACCAGTGTGTAAATTATTGCGGCTTCTCTCCCCATTCCGCGCTGACGCACGACTTCGATCCCTACTGCTAATCCTGTGACGCTCGCGACGACGGCCTTCACAATTAGTCCGTACCGAGCATCGGAGGTGTTAAACCATCCCACGAAATCCTCCGTGCCCGTAAGGACCGTCCACATCCACAGCGCAATCACTGTGCCATAAACGATGGAGAGCGCCCGGTCGTGCCACGCAGTAAAATACCTAAAAAGGCGTACCCCTTCTCCGCGCTCAGCGAACATGCCACGCGGTGACCTGCCGGCATACGACGGCGTGCATCCCAGAAGTCTTTCAAGGTGCTTGATCCGGTGGATGGCACGGTCATGGATTTGGGAGTTGCGTACTTCGTAGACGACGATCGCCAACGACACGAGCAGTCCGCCAACTCCCACGAGCAGCGTGGTCCCGTTCTCGACGGTGTTTCGTTGCTTGTCCGAGGAAAGTATCCCTACAGCGATGGTCGTGACCGTGGGCACGAAGGTGAGCAACTTGAACCGGACATCTACCAGCATCTTGTAGAGGTCCGTTGTCGCCGCATGGTCTCTTAGCATTACTTCGCGGTCACCAAAAACCGGAGGCTCCATGATCCAAAGCACCCCTCTCAGATAACGCGGCAGGAATCGGTTCGGCTGCCGGGGAGTCCCACATCATCCGGAGAGCGGCTTCCTGTCCTACGACATCTTCATGGTGGTCTTTGCCTGTCATGGCTGCAACAGTGGTGGCGCAGGAAAGCCCGCCGTGTCGGATGAGGGGTCTGCTGGACGCTGTCATTGCACGGAAGGGTGAGAGCCCTCGGGTTCGGAGGCGGCGTGGTGTGGGCCGGCTTATTCGAACAATCCGTCTGGTGGGGGATCGAGCGGAAGCGGTATCCCCTTAGACCTGGTCTCAAAACCTGATTTGTCGTTGCCCTCCCGCCCGCCCGCCCGGGAGTGGTCCACAGTGCCTGCATGACGACGAGGACGCAGTCGTGGATGGTCGATGACCGTCTGTGGGAGCTGATCGCCCCGCTGATCCCGCCCCAGCCACCGCCTCGAGGCCCCGGGGGCCATCCCCGGATCGAGGACCGTGCCGCCCTGGAAGGCATCCTATTCGTGCTCCACACCGGGGGCCGGTGGCGGGACCTGCCCCCGGTACTGGGGTGCGGATCCGGGCACACCGCCTGGCGCCGGCTCAGGCACTGGCAAGAGGCCGGGGTTTGGGAGCAGCTGCACCGGGGTCGTGCTCGAGGAGCTCTCCGAGCAGGAGATCCTCGACTGGTCCCGAGCCAGTATCGACGCGGTGTCCGTAAGGGCGAAAAGGGGGGGGTGGGGGGAGCTGGCCGGCCCGAATTCCACCGACCGAGGGAAATTGGGCACGGAGTACCACCTGCTCACCGACCGGAACGGGTTGCCCCTGCACGTGCTGGTCTCGGCGGCGAACACGCATGACAGCATGCTCATCGAGCCGCTGCCGGAGTGTCAACGCCGAGCGAATAATGATCCCTTATCGAATCCGCCCGGAGCCCGAGGGTCAGTATTCAGACGGCAATGACATGGAGACCAGCCCGGCAGTACGCGGCCGACGAGGGCGTCCGGGGCGTCCCCGCCGCCGGCCGGAGAAGTTGCACGCGGACAAGGGTTACGACTACCCGAGGCGCCGCCGCTACCTGCACCGGCGGGGCATCAAAGTCCGGATCGCCCGTCGTGGGATCGAGGCCAAGACGCACCTGGGCCGGCACCGCTGGGTGGTGGAGCGCACCATCTCCTGGGTCCTGCGCCTCAAGCGCCTCAGGCTGTGCTACGACCGCACCGAAGCCACGCTGCTGCCTTTGCTGATGCTCGCCGTCACGCTCATCAACATCCGCCGACTGCGCCAGGCAACGGAGTTATGAGACCAGGTCTAAGAGCCCTATTCATAATGCGGTGCGGTGTCGGTGGCAGATCAGCACGTAAGCCAGTTGCAGCAGTCCGAGGTGGAGGTTGGCGCGGCGATCCTACCGGGTGCGCAGTCGCTTGTAGGCGTGGAGCCAAACGAAGCCGCATTCAATGGCCCCCCGGTGGCTGCCGCGGCCGGAACCGTGGGGAGTCCTGCAGCGGGCGATGCGCGGGGTGATGCCCCCGGGGGCGCAGCTCCCGTCGATACTTGTCATGGTCGTAGCACGATCGGCGAAAGATCCCCAGGCTTCCTCCGAGGCTGGCCTCGGAGCCCTCAAATTTGTGGAGGGGAGTCCACCAGGGGCAGCAGTTGCGTGACGTCGTTGTGGTTGCCGGCGGTGAGGGTGAATTCCCCACGTCGGAGAGTTCGTGGACCGGTCTTCGGTGTGCCCTACGCCAGATTCGAGACTCTCTTCAGTCCGTGCTGAACGAGAGACTGCTGTGACGTGTCCGTGCCTTTCTGCGCGGCGCCCGTGGTTCAGGGAGCGGCGAGCTCCGTCGGGTTTGCCGTTCGGCATTCCGACGCTCACCCAGCGTTAGTCACCACAGTGTCGAACCGCAACCCGCTCGAACCCTCGCCGGCACCGGTGGAGCGGTGCCGGCCGGACCAGAGGTGGTAGCGGCCGTCGCTCCAGCGGGTGAGCTGGAAGGTGCGGACGACGTCGGTTCCGTCCTTGGCGACCTCGTCCTCTTCCAGGCGCAGCGGTGACTGGGCGGTGAGAATGCGGCCCTTGGGTGGGATCGCGACCGAGGTCCCGTCGGGGAGCACCCGCACCAGGGGTCGGCGCTCGAGTTGGATCACGCCAGAGGTCGGCGCGACGCCCGCGGCGTTGACGGGGACGAAGGGGTGCCAGTGGTCAGGCACCTCGCTGTTCAGCCGGTAAAGCAACTGAGCGTCCCCGAAGTCGACGTCGATCTGCTGCCGCGTCGCCAGCCGCTTTTGGTGCTCCTCGTAGCGGTCCACCGGCGTCCCAGCCCCGCCCTGGTAGGTCCGCTCCACCCCCCACACCAGGTTCGCCATCTCGTCGCGGAAGAACGCCACCTCTTCGGTTGGCGGCGACTCGTTCAGCTCCGCGATCGCCGGGGCCAGGAAGAACAGCTGCTTCACCCGTGTTGGCCCAGCGGGGGCGTTCAGCTCGAAGAGACGGAAACCGCGGCCCGTCCCCGACGTCGTCGAGCGTTTTACGTCGGTCACCACGCCGAACGAGTCGGTGACCGCGAAACCGTCCACCCGGCACACCGAGCCCACAGCCAGATCGATTGGTACGACGAACCAGTCGTTGCCGAACGTCAGGGCGAACTCGGCTAGCAGCAGCCGCGCCTGGTCGGTCCGTCCGGTATCCAGCGCGCCGAACCGGACGGTGCCGTCCTCCATCTCCCAGAACCGATCGGCCGGCATCCCGCCGTAGTAGACCGGGGTGGGGAGTACCGTCCGGGTCACCGAATCCGCCGGCCGCGGCGTGGTCGGGTCGCCCAGCGACGGCGTGTCTGTCGCGGTGAAGGAGTGCCAGTCCAACCGGCCGCCGCGGTACTCCTCCGAGCGCAACATCACCCGCCCGTCGGGCAGGTCAGCCTGGACGGCGAACGTGTGCTCCAGCCGGTTCGGCACCCAAGCTTCCGGGTCCCCGGCGGCCGGCTCGCTGAGCTGTGTCGCCCACGCGGCCAGGAAGGCGTTGGCCGCAGCCATCACCTTCGCCTGATTGGCCGAGGCGATCGGTGGTGTCGTCGGCAGCGAGGTCAGGGCCGCGTTCCCGCCGCGGTGGCCCAGCAGATCGGCGGCGAGTTGGCGGGCGTCCAGCACCCGCCCCACTGCCCGACGTCGCAGCCGCGCGGTGTCGCGGTCCTCGCCGGGGAGGTCGGCGGCGGTCAAGGCGTAGGCAGCGAGGTAGTCCGGGATTACCTGCGCCACTCCCTGCGCCCGGAGCAACCGCACGAAGTGCAGGCCAGCGCTGACCACGAGGCCGCCGTCGGCGCCGGTGCCGATGATGCGCTCGCGCTCGACTAGCGACTCTAGCGGCGCCGCGGCGTCGTCGTGATCCAGCGCGTCGGTGGCCGCGCCCGAGCCCGGAGCGCCAAGGTGCAACCGGGAGATCCGCCCACTGCTCGCGGTCAGCGTGGCGTTCACCGGCGACCCGGCGTCCTCACCGCGCAGTTCGCCGAACTGCCGCTGCCGCGCCAGGAACCACAACGGGTCGGCCGTCTCGGCACGCAGCCCGATCCGCAGGTCGTCGGTGCGCGGCAACGGCTCAAGTCGCTGCCAGGTAGTTATCGAGGGCATCAGTCCACCTCCAGGAAGGCCACGTTGTTGATCTCGATCGCCTGGGCGATGATCGCGGTCAGGTTGATCGACGGCACCTTGGACTCCAGATTGAACGGCAGGTAGGTGGCCGGGAGGAAACGCGCGGCCACGTCGACGTCGTCGATGTCCAGCGGCCGGATCCGTGCCAGCGCCATCGTGTCGCGCACGCAGCCGAGCAGGGTCGCGACGTCCCAGCTCGCGGCGTTGCGGTCGGCCGGGGTTGCGATCAGCACGCTCTGCGGCGCCCGGGCCCCCGGAGCGTCGAAATGGAAGGAGACGCCGGTGGTCTCCATCGTGCTTGGCACCGCCTCGGTCCACTGGTCGACCACTATCGCGGCAAGTGGCTGGGCGAAGTCGATCGGGTTCAGCGCGTGCAGCACCAGCGACGTGGTCGGCGGGGGTGGCACGTCGAACGGCAACCCCACCCACTTTTCACCCGGACGCCGCGGCAGCTGCGCGACCATCAGGTCGGCCAGCCCCGCGCGGCCCAGCAGCATCTCCGAGCCCTCCAGCACCGACGTCAGTCGGGCGATCGCCGGCCGTACGGTCGCGTGCATGGTCAGCCAATCGGCCGCGGCCAGGGACGTGCCCGCGAGCAGGGCCGGGTCGCCGACGCTGGCCTCCAGCGAAGCCCGGAAGTCCTCGGCCCCGGCCTCGACCGGCCCGGGGAGGCGGAATCGCGGCAGCACAGTGAACCCCTCGCCGAACACCCCACGGATACGGGCCAGGTCGTGCTGGACAATCTCGGGGTCGAAGGTGCCCGCCCGGACGAAGTCGGCTTCGTCCTGCACTAGCCGGTCCAGCGCCGACCGTCCCGCGGCCGCGATCCGCGCGGCCTGCTCGTGCGGGTCCTCGTCGCCCGGTACAGCGCTGGGGACGCCCGCGTCCGCCGCGGCAAGCAGCCTAGTCACCACGGTGGCAGGGGCAGCGGTGGGGGCGAGGTCCTCAAGGGCGGTGACCGCCGCGTTCAGATTGGCCACGGCCGCATCGGCACGCCCGCGCAGCTCAGCAATCACGAACCCGGCGTTGGGGCGCTCGGTGTCCGGCAGCAGCGACCGGGAGTCGGCCGGTCGCCCGCTGGCCAGCAGGTCGGAGGCCTGGTTAGCCAGGTCGAGCAGGTCCCGTAGCCCCAGCACGTCCATCCCCGCGGTCGGCGGCTTCTCGTCCAGCAGCACCAGCTCGGCGGCACCGGCCGCGGTGACCTTCGCGCCGAACGCGACCGCCAGCCGCTGCTCGAGCTCGCTAGCCGCGTCGGCGCTGCTCGCCGTGCCGGCGGCGACCACGCTCGCGGCGGAGAGCCCCAGCTCCGGGAGCCGTACGACGAGGCGCTGGACGACCGCGCCGTCCGCGTCATGTACCTCGGCGGCGAACTGGAACCGCCCTGGTGCTCCCAGGACTTGGCCGCACCAGGTGTCGATCCGTGGGTCGGCCGCGCGCCGGGCGTCGGTCAGCGCCGTCCAACCTGGGGCCGGGCCCTCGTCGACGAAAACCAGCAGCACCCGGTGCTGGTGACCGATTGCCGTCCGCGGCGTCCGAATCACCGCCGGGTCCGGCAACGTCTGCTGCCGGTCAAGGGCGTCCAGCGCCGCCGCCGAACGCTCGGCGTTGCCGAGCACCGCCTGATGCACGCTCTCGGCTACGAAGATGTCGGAGACCGCGTCCAGCGCGTCGTCGAGCAGGGTGAGCAGCACATCGACCTTGGCTCGGTCAGCGTTCGCCACTGGCACGCTGGCGTAGTACGCCGCCCGGTCGGCCTTCCATGCGTCCAGCATCGCCACCCCGTCGACCACATCGCGGGCCGCGATTGTCTCCACGGTGACGTCGAGGTCGGGTCCTGTGCTGACCTGTGCCAGCGGGGTGCGCTGACGCATCGGCAGGATGTACTTGGCCAGGGTCAGGTCCTTTTGCCGCAGGCTGCGCTCGAACCGGTAGCCCAGGAGCGCGCCGATCGGCTGCCCGCGGCGGACACCGTCAATGAGGTCAATCGCGTGCGAGACCCGACTCGAGCTGAGGTCGACCGCCAGGGTACCTTCGAGCTTCTCTCCACGTGCCAGGTGGGCCGAGCGCAGGATTGCGGCCGTGGTCGCGTGCGGGATCGACGGCGCGTGCAGGTAGCCGCGGCTGACCGGCGAGCCGCTGGGGTGCAGGTTCTCGACGTACCCGAAGCCGCCGATGTGGGTGCCGGTCACGTTCGCGGTGCGGATCTCGTCCAGCCGACGGGTGGCGACCGAGGTGGCCCACGCGTCCAGCCGGTGGGAGACGCAGTCGATGGTGTCCGCGGCCAGCCGGTCGAGCTCCGCGGTGGGCAGCGCGGCGAGACGCCCCAGGCTGGCCCGGAACTCCGAGAAACGCCGGGTCGGGATCCACCGCCGCAGGTCCTTGTTGGGAGTGACCGCGAGGAAGTCGACCAGGCTCCGACCGCCGGAGACGGCCTGGATCCTGGTTTCCGCCAGCTCCACCGGGCTCTGCGCCGAGACGATCTTGGAGACCGGCTCGTCGGGGGTGAGCCGGTCCATGTCGGCCTCCAGTCCGATCACCTCCCGCTCGCGCACCCGCATGTGGTCCGGCGCCTTGGTGATCACCTGCGTGGTCAGCTCGTGGTCGAGTACTAGCAGTGTGGAGCCGATCACGTACTCCGCCGCGGCGGCGTGCCGCAGCAAGGCCTCCAGCAGCGTGTTTGCCTTCGCTGGGTCGTTGAGCAGCCGACGGAATCCGCCGGAGACCGACGTCGAGGACAGCACGTCCTTGATGTAGTCCGGATCGAGCAGGTCGCTCTCGGAGAGGTCGCCGTACTTGACCAGCGGCACCGGGACCGCGCGGTGGTGCGGGTCGACGGTGACCCCGGTGATCCGCGGCCGGCCGGAGATGCCGGCCAGCGCCAGCGTCAGGTTCGCGACCAGCTCCTGGAATACAGAGGCGGAGAAGAATCCCGTCGCGCTCGAGCTGACGCTGCCGTCCAGCACCTCACGGAAGCGGAAGCTGCTGCATCGCGGGGTGCGCCGGAGCAGTTCGACCACGTCGAGGTCCGGCCGGTCGGAGTCGCCGAGCCGCGGCACCTCGCCGGAGGCGTTGTCCCAGAACGGCCGCAGTCCCGCGACCCGAACCGACATCGCGTCTAGGAACGCGTTGCCGGTGTCGGTCCTGCCCGCGGTCACCGGCAGGAGCCCGTAAGGCTGGCGGCCGACCCGTAAGGCGGCGTACGGGCCGCGGCCGCGGACGTAGCGACGGAAGTGGTCGCGGACCTCGTCGGCGGTGCGGCTGGACACGATCGGCTCCATGAATTGGTCGAGATAGCTGCCGAACGTCGCAGCCCACAACGCGTTGTTCATGTCGGCCGAGGCACCGTCGGCTAGCGACCCGACCGCCGGGATGGCGTCGAAGGCGGTTTCCGACCGGATGCCCAGCGCGGTGCCGATCCGGGCGGCCGCGGACGGCGCGGCGGCCACGGTGGCAGGGTCGAGGGCGGCCCGATCCAGGTGGGGGTCGGTGCCTGCCCCGGCACGCTCCTCGTCGGTGTTGTTCGTCGGCACACCGGCGCCGAGCAACGCGAGGCCGTCGGAGTAGGAGTGGCTGGCCAGGTGCGCCTCGATCGAGGTCGCGGCCACCTCGGGGGTGGCACCCCAGTCGACGCCGAGCACCACCAGCTCGTCGACGCCCGCAGCCAGGTTGCCCCGCTGCACGTCGGCGTCGGTGACGGTGATTGCCATCCCGGCTGCCAGCGCGGCCTCGTAGTCGAACAGCCAGGTGATGCTGTCGTCGATCGGCAGAGTGTCCTGGGTGTCCGGGACGTCCGTCGTCGTTTCCGTGGGGGCCGTGGGGTCGGGGGCCAGCGAGACCGCGAGCCCCTCCCGCACCGGGGAGCCCCAGACGCGGAACACCTCGGCACCGCCGCGCAGGCCGACAGCGACCCACTGCTCCGGGAGCAGCTTGGCGGTGGGCTGTCGGGTGAACGGCCCGGCGCGCAGGGCCACCTCACCGAAGACGGGGTTGCCGGTACCAAGCTTCGCCACGTTAGTGGGTTCGCTGACCTTCGCGATCCAGCGTGCGCGGTTGGGACGCAGGCTGCGGGTCAGCTCGGTCCAGGCAGCCGCAGTGTCCTCCGGCGTGGTAGCAACCCAGCGGGCCTTCCAGTAGGTTTGGCCGAGGTCACGCTCGCTCGCGGTTAGCTCGGGCTCATGAGTGTTGATGTGGATTTGCTCGGGGTAGACCCGGATCTTCAACTCGGTGTTGCGGTTGCCGAAGCGGGTCTCCAGTCGCACCGGGAAAAGCGCCACCGGGACATGACCGTCGAGCTGCTGCACCGACCGCTCCGGGGTGCGGAGCCGGACCTGCTTGCGCAGCGCCTCGATCGCCTCGCGCAGCTCTTGCTCGTGTTTGGTGGCGGCCTCTATCTGGGCCGCTACCTTCTTCTGAGCGTCGACGGCGGCCCGGACCTTCGGCGCACCGACCCCCTGGCCCTGGATCAGAGTCACCTTCTCCTGGGCGAGCCGGTGCTCCACCAGGACGGCCTGTGTGGACTCGACCGCCGCGGCGAGGTTCCGGCGCGCCTTGGCCAGCGCGATCAGTGGATCGGTCGGCATCTCAGCCACCTCCGTCGGGGAGCGTGATCGGACGCAGGATGGTGGCGCGGGCAAGGATCGGACGCAGTGCCGCGAGCCCGTGGCCATCCTGGCCGTCGAGCACCTCGCTGCTGTGCACCACCGCCCGGAACGGCCGCTGGAAGGTGATCGCCGCCATGTCAGCGGAGTTGCGTCCGAAGGTCGACCGCACGCTGCCGCCGCTGATCAGCGGCACATTGCGGCCGTTCAGCCCGCTGCCGGTGATGGAAAGGTGGTCACCCGGGTCGGCGCCGACGTGGCCCCAGTGCAGGTCGCTCCAGTTGCCCGGCAGGGCGGAGGCTCCGCTGACGTCGAGCCCGAACCGCGGGGCGGTCGGTTGCTCGGCCAGCACGAAATACCACCCAGGGTCGGGCTCGACCTCCTCACGGTTGAGGTCGAATCCGACGAAGGTGACGTCGGGCGCGATGCGCCCCCAGAAGATCGGATCCTCGATCACCGACGGGGTCGGGTCGAAGCTCTTGTCCGGCCGCGCGGGGGCGGCGTACATCACGGTCTCGGGGTAGCGCCGGAGCAGCTGCCCGCGTACCAACAGGACCAGCGAACCGCGCAGGTCGGCACCGGAGTTGGTACCTAGGAGCGCGTTCGGCCGGAACTCGTTGATCGGGCCGAGGTCCTCCTTGCCGTCCACGCGGTCCCAAAACCGCCGGAAGGGCGTCCCGCGCCGGTCGGTGGGGTAGCCGCGCCAAAGCAGCTCGCGGTTCATCTCGTGGTTTGCGCCGACCATGAACGCCTCGACGAAGCGCGGATTGGTCTCTAGCAGGGTGATCGTGTCGTCGGGGATCTCGCCGATGCCGGGCAGGAACCGGTCGGGGTCGGCCTCTGCGAGCGGGCGGTAGAGCGCTTCGGGCAGCAGCGGGGACGCCATGACGGGGTCCAGTGGTGCGCGCTGGCGCAGCGTGCCGGCTAGGCCGTCGCGCAGCGCCGCAGCATTGACGCGTACGGCAAGCCGAGCCCGCGCTTCGATCACGAGGTGCGGATTGATCGCCTCGCGCAGCAGCACGCCGGTCGAGGCCAGGCTGATCGTCTTCGCGGCCGGGATGATCGAGGTCGCGGAAACCTCCAGCGCCGCCCGCTGGAGGTCGAAGGCGGTCACGTAGGCGCGCACCACCTTCTCGATCTTGATCGGAGGGTCTATCGCCGGACCGGGTGGCTTCTGTGTCTGAGCTAGCTGCCGGAGGGTGGGGGTCGGGGTGGTCAGCAGCTTCATTGGAGGCACGTTGATCGGTGGGCGGGGCCGACCCGGCGTGCCGGGGATGGTGACGACCGATGCGGCCCCCCGTCCGGTTGCCGGGGTGGTGAAGGTGCCGGGGACGCTGGCAGCGACGATGTCGCGCAAGGCCGCGGTGTTCACCACGCCCGCGGTGCCTACCGACTCGAGCCGGGCCACCTCCTCGACACGTGCCGAGCCGCCCGAGGAGGTCAGGGCGCGGGAGGTGACCGTCGCCGTGACCGGCTCCAGCTCAAGCACCCGCACCTCCACCCCGCTGCGGACCACTGACAGGGCGAAGCCGAGCGCCTCGGGGTGGTCGCGGCTGCCGGTGAGGATCGACTCGGAGAGCCCGGCCACGGTGCTTGTGGCGCCACCCGAAGTCGCGGTCCCGGTGACCGAGGGGTGGTGAGTGATCTTGGTGATCGAGGCCAGCTGGCGGGGCAGCAGGACGCCGGTTTTGGCCAGGTCGGGTCGCAGCTTGACCTGGCTGACCACCGGCTTGCCCGCCAAGTCGGCGGCGACCGTCTTGAGCTGGCGAACCAGGGCGGCCGGGGCCGTGCCGATCGCGCCGATCTCGCCGCCTACCTCGCCGGTGGGAGAGCCACCGAACCGGCCGATCAGCCGTGAGGAGACCAGACCGTCGGGGGTGGTGGCAAGCAGATTGAAGCGGCGCTCACCGGCGGCGAGCTCCTCGACCACCTTCACCTGGACGCCGGTGCCGAGGTTAGACGAGCCCTGCCGCAGCGCCCGGGTCAACACCGTCGAGCGGGGCGCAACCATCCGCCGGAACGTCGGGCCGAGCGTGCCCGCCGGCAGCGTGCTAAACGAGATCTCCTTGGCCAGCGAGTGCCCGGCTCGTGGAATCCGCACGTGCACGACGCTGGTCAACGAGAGCAGCGCCGCGTCGGGCAGCGGGACCAAGTGCCGGGCGTGGATCCGATCGGCGATCCGCTGGAGGAAGCGGGCGCGGTCCAGCAGCGCGTTCGCGGCCAGCACGTCACCGACCTGCTGCCAGGCCGCGTCGACGAATCTCTCCTGGTTCAGCCGGACCACTTCGGTGCCGAGCCCACCGGCCGCCCGATGCTGGGGGTCGGTGTTCAGCTCGCGCAGCCATAGGTGCGGGCTGCTGGTGACGGCGTCCTGCTTGACGTGGCGTCCGCCGTAGATCGGTGGGGCGACGCTCTCCGCGTCGGGCGAGGCCCCCTCGAGCACGTGATGGCCAGGCCCGTCCACGATCTGGCTCAGCTTGGCGATGTAGTCGTCGTGTTCAGGCCCGAGGGTCGGTCCGCTGCCCGCCTCCGGCGCCCGCAACGCTCCCTCGAGGTCGATCACCCCACCGGCGTCGGCGGCCAGGGACGGCAGTGCGGGATGGGCAGCCCCGATGTACATCTTGCGCCGTCCCACGGTGTCGGGGACCGGGCGCGAGACCAGCTGGCGAGCCAGCGACTCGAAGTCTCCGGCGGGGCCGGTGTGGAAGTCCCAGTGGTAATAGGTCGGCAGCGTCACCGAGGCTCCGACCGAACCGGAGGCACCCCACGCGGGTCCTGTGGTGGTGCCCGCGGGGACGGTCTGCCCGAGCCCGGCGAGCCGCCCGACCTCGAAGGCCGGCACCAGCGCAGCGACGTAGTCGCGACCCGACTTCAACCGTCGCGGACACAGCAGCCGCGAGACGTTCAGCGCCGCTTTGTCCCGCAGGTGGATGGGCACCGAGGCGGGCGCGCCGTCCTCGACGACGTGGGCGTGCGCCCACGCCCACGACTCGGAGAGGTCGGGCAGCTCGTCACCCGGGACGGCCGGGGCCTCGATCGTCAGCTGCGGCAGCGGCCGGTCACGGCGTACGACGATCGCGACGCCGGGCTGCCGCTCCACGACCACCAGCACCAGCCACGGCCGCAACCGGTCGTTCGAGCCGCCGGCGGCCGGGGTGAACATCCAGGCGAAGTCGGGGGCGTCGAACTCGATCGCCGCGAACTGGTCGGGAGCGACGTTGCGGGCCGATCGCGGCGGGTCGATGCGAACGATCCCGCGGGGGTCGACGCCGATGACGTCACCGGGTCCGTGCAGCCGCAGGTCGACCTGCGCCGCATCGCCGGTGTTCAGGGTGACCCGCACGCCGAACGTCCCGTGCGCCGCGATCGTGGTCCCGAGCGTGTCGACCGTCGGGATCTTGTCCGCAAGCCCGCGACGGACGTAGGGCAGGAAGCGGTAGCTCATAGATGCGTCACCACCTCGGCGAGACCGACCACGAACGTGGTGCCGGTGGTGGCGCTGGACATCTGCTCGGCCTCGCTGAAGGTGAGCAGACCGCTGGCTACAGTCTGGCCCGGCGTGCTCGCGGCTGCGACGCCGAAGCTGTCCGCGAGCACTGAGACCAGACCGGTGATGCCGCTGTTGAGCACACGGTCGACGTGGACGTGAGCGTTGGCGACGGCACCGAGCTGGGCGTGCTTGACCAGCGAGGCGGCCAGGACGAGGTGGCGCTCGGAGGGCCGCTCCTGGCGCAGGTAGAAGGTCTCCCACTCCGGCTCGAAGACGACGGCCGAGGCCGGCACCGCGAAGTCTTCGGTGGAGACCGCGATCCCGGAGGGGAACTTCTCGAACGACGGCTTGGAGAGCTTGTCCTCCTCGGAGAGATCCACGTATTCGACTCGGGCGAAGTTCTCGCTGCGCACCATCGGGTTGCGTACGTCGTTGCCGATCCTGACCTCGGCGATGTCAAAGCGGCGCCCGTCGGAAGGGACCGAGCGGCCCACCCGGTCGAGGTCGAGCCCCAGGGGGGCCACCTTTTGCACGCCCACAACCGAGCCCAGGGGGTGCGCCAGGATCTCGCCGTCAACGGCCACGGTGCGCAGGCTGACCAGAGGGTCGTTGCCAGGCAACTCGGCGTGCCAGCTCTGAGGCGCCGAGAGCGCCTGAGCGATTTGGGGACCCACGGCCACGCTGGGTAACGCCGGGGCCGGGGCCGAGCCCCAGCCGACCTCGAAGTCGATATCGACGTCGAAGAATAGCAACGAGATCGAGGCGTGCCCGTTAACCTCCCAGCGCCCCGGCCCGGTCAGCACGCCGCGCACCTTCAGCGAGGTCAGGCTGATGCTCTTGTACTTGACCGAGGCGCCGACCCGGAACTCGATCTCGAAGTGGAAGCGTGGCTCGAGGAGGAACAGCGCGTCGAACCCGAGGTAGGCCTCGATCCGGAAGCCGCCTCCGGCCGCGACCAGGCTCGCCTCGGCGCCGGTCTGGAAGCTATTGGAGGTGATCGCGACGTAGCCGACAATGCGCAACGTGACGATGTCGTAGGCGAGCTGGATGCCGACCCGGTCCTGCGGCGGGATCCCCGGGGGCAGGTCGGTGAAACGAGGGTGGAAGCCGCCGACGGCCATCAGGAACGTCGCGTTGTCGCCGAACCGGGCGCGCACCACGAGCGAGCCGGTGAGCGGGAGCCCGGCGACGTGGGAGTCGCGCAGAACCGCATCGATCGAGAGCGCCTTCTCGTTGGCGTCGTACGCCCCTACGATGTCGACCTGGAGCAGGATCAGCGCGAGCCCGTCGACCGGAGGGATCTGGAGCTTGAGCTGACCGACTAGCACCACCCGGCTGAACGATGGCTTGCCTGCGCCGTTGCCGAGCACGTCGTCGAACTGCAAGATGATGCCGAGGCTGATCGTGACGATCGCTGGTGTGCTCCAGCCGAGCTTCAGTGCCGGGCCAACCGTCAGCGCTCGAGGCACGATCGGGAAGACTACTCGCAGCTGGGCCAGCAAGGTGTTGGCGTTGGCGACCGGGTCGCGCGGAAAGAGTACCGAGTCGAGCACGCCTGTGCGCAGGCCCGACTGGATCGCGTCGATGGAGACGCCATGCTGGAGACCGATGATGCCGCCGACGCCGTTGAGGGTGAATCCGTAGCCGAGCTGGATCGGGGTGAACTCGCCGAACACCAGCAGCAACAGTGCCCACCCGTCGGCGCCGCTGGGCAGCTTGGTGGTGAGGATGCCGATCGCCTTGATCGAGATCGCGCCGAAGCTGAGCTCGAGGATGCCGGCGTATTCGCCCGCCTCGGGCTCAAAGGCGAGGAACCCTCCGCCCTTGACCACACCGGCGTCGATGACCAGGCCGATCCGGGTGGGCGGCTTGAAGGAGAAGCCCAGGTTCGCCGGTCCGAGGTTGCCGCCGCCGTGGGGGAAATCGAGCAGGGCCCGGGTGCCCATGCGGTCGACCGACATCGCGAACGGTCCCAGGTTGGCAGCGATCCCGCCCGAGGCCTCCAGGACTAGGCCGTCGGCGTTGACGACGAAGCCAAGGTGCATCATCTGGATCTTTACCGGCCCGAGGTCGAAGTCGACTGGGATGTCGATGGAGAGCCCGGCACCGCCCTCGAAGTAGACCCCCGTTGCGCTGGACCACCCGGCGAGGACGTCGAAGGGGAGCCGGA
Source organism: Kocuria kalidii (assembly GCF_044462225.1). NCBI lineage: Bacteria > Bacillati > Actinomycetota > Actinomycetes > Micrococcales > Micrococcaceae > Kocuria > Kocuria kalidii. Next base: position 57,050 of record NZ_JBISWJ010000113.1, read on the forward strand.
TGCCCCCGTCGGGAAGGATCGTGGCGAGAAACCCGTCGGCGCCGGCGAGGTCAATCACCACCTCGCCGTCCTCGATCGCGGCCTCGATCAGGAACGCGCCGTCCGCCCGGCCGGCCGCGATGTCCCATGTCAAGTCGGCGCCGGCGGACGCCCGTAGCCGGGCGGCTAAGATCCCGGAGCCGCCCGTGAGGCCAAGCAGGCTGAGCGGGCCGGAGTCGGGGTTGCTGAACACCACGCCGAGGCGTGCCCGCCCGGAGACCTCGGCAGAGGGGGGGTCGGCACGCAATTGTCCGGGCGGGACCACGTCGATGTTGGCGCCGGTGTCGAGCCGGGCGCTCAGCCCGGTCTCGATGCCGAGACCCGGCCGGATCTCGGTGACCGTGTCCACGCGCTCGGTCAGGTCGGCCCGCACGGTGGCGCGCAGCCCCGGAATTGCATCAGGTGTGCGGCCGATGTCGACCGTGCCGATCCGCAGCACCGGCGGCTCTCCGGCCGCTCCCGGCTGGAGAAAGGCGAAGCCGGAGATCCGGCTGGCGAAGGTTGCCATCCGCCGCAGCAGCACGTCGAACTTAAAGTCGGGGGTACCCCAGCGGTAGGTCTCGTCCAGCGAGGCCAGCGGGTCCTCGAGCAGCGCGGATACCACGTCGAAGCGAAGCAGCCGCTGCACGTGCGCGGGTGCATGCGTGGTCCCCGCGACTGAGGTGACCTCTAGGATGCCGAGCAGCCCGGCGGCGCCACTGATCACCGGGTGCTCGCGCTCGAGGTATGTCGCGACCAGGTAGCCCACCAACCGGCTCGGCAGCTCTTCGGCGAAGGCCTCGATCTCCGAGCGCGCCGCCGCCGCGGCGGCGCCGGCTGCCGCGTCCACCGCGTCGGCGATCGCGTCGATCGCGGTGATCACGGCCTGGACGACCGGGACCAGGTCCCTGATCCCGCTCACGATGCCGGAGACGTCCTCGGCCTCGATGGCGGTACTCAGCGCGGTCACCTTGGGCCCGAGGTTCCCGGCCTGCGTGGCGGCAGCGCTGATCGCCGAGCTCACCTCGGAGACTCCCAGAACCGTGTCGGGGGCCGGCAGTCCCAGTTCGGCGAAGAGTTCGGTCACCTCACCGGCCGCAAGCCGGTCGGTCAGCGGCTCGAGGGCCTGCGCGATCTCCAGCGCCACAGATTCAACGGTCAGCCCCATCACGACTCGCCCCTCTGGCTCGCGTCTACGCGGCGCGCCAACCTGCTCAGCACCCGCTCGCGGAGCAAGGCGCGCAGCCGCGGGAAGCGGGCGACGATCCGTGCGGCCGGTGGTCCGAGCACGGCGTAGCTTGCGCCGAGCGCGTGCATCGCTGCTGCGCGCGCGCCACCCCCTCGCAGCCCCCGGTTGCGCCAAGCCCGGAGCGCGTCGACGTCCGGGTGGTCGGGGTCGCCGTATACCGTGGAGGCGACGAAGCAGTCGGACTTCGTGGTCGCGTTCGCGATCACGGCGTACCCCTGGCCGCCGCCGGGTGCGGTGGTGGCGATCCGGAAGGCGCGGACGTTGATGCGCCAGTCACCGGCCTCCGGGTTGGCCACGAGGACGACCTCGATGTTATTGAGCAGGTCGCCGATCTGGCCCGTGTCCGGCGGCGTGAAGCCGCCGACGAAGTCGTTGCCCGTGTAGGACGCGCCACTGGGTGAGGTAGCGGTGAGATCGAGGTCGTTGATCACCGGGTCGGCCGCCAGAGATGTCCCGGGCGGCTCCGCCCAGACGAGCACTATCCTGAGCTCCTCGGTGTCTTTCTCAACCTTCACCGTGTGCGTGCGGTTGTCGCCCTGGGTCGGCCCAGCGGCGTGCCGCACGTCCCAGACTAGGTTCTTGCGGCGGCCACCGTCGAAGTAGAGCGCCCGGTCGAGCCGGATCAGCCCCCAGCCCTCGGTGCTGTTGGGGAAACCGGGGACGCCGGTCAGGTCGACCGCGGAGTTCACCAGGGTGGCCTTGACGAGGGATCCGGTCGGAGAGAAGGCGTTCGCTGCGGTCTTGATCCCGGTGGGGTACCAGCCCTCCAGGAAGTATTGCCGCACCAGTGTGGCCGCCCCGGCCGCGAGTGGCGTCGCGTAACTCGTCGCGCAGGGCGACCGCGGTCCGACGCCACAGGGGGTGCTGACGGTGGCCGAGCTTATGCCGCACCCCACAGATACGATGTCCGGCTTTCGCCGGCCGTCGAGCGTCGGACCACTGTTGCCGTCACCAATCGCCGTCGGATTAGAGCCGGACTGCGCCGCCGAGACCATCATCACGTTCTTGGCGCTTCCCGGCGGGCCCTGCTCCTCGCCGGCGTTGCCCGAGGAACCGAGGACAATGGCGTCCTCGTTGGTGAAGGTGAAGGTGTCGGCGTCCACGCAGGCCTGGGTGTAGGGGGAGGGGTTGCCGGCACCGTGGGTCCCGTCGTGCCAGGAGTTGGTGAACACCCGGGCCCCGGCCGCGAAGCCAGCGTTCAGCTCGGCCAAGAACGACGGCTCGTTGTAGTTGGTGCAGTAGAGTCTCGCCGCCCAGGCGCTCCCCCGGTTGGCGTGGGCCCCGGAGTTGACGCGCTCATCGCCGGCGGCACAGCCTGCAACGAAGGTGCCGTGGGCACTGAGCGCGGAAGCGGAGGTGTTGGTGATCGCGATGATTTTACGGTGCCCAGGTCCGGGCATGTTGGGCGAGGCATCGGCGAAAAAGCAGTGCGCGATGTCAACCGGGCCGCCGTCCATCACCCAGATGATTTGACCCTCTCCATGAAGGCCCTTGTCCCAGATCGGGTGGGAGGTCTCCGACCCCGACTGGTTCACCGAGGCAGCCGCCAAGGTGTCCAGCTTCGGACGCGGAGTCGGCTCGATTCCGCGGACGTCGTCGAGATCGGCTACGCGCTCAATCACCGCCATGTCCGGGACCACGAACCGCACCCGAGCCAGGCCGCCAAGAGGGCGGTCGTCAACGACTCGCACCTCTTTCGCACCTTCGGCGACGACGAGGTCCTCCACAACCCGGGTCGAACCGCCGTCGAACAGCGACGCGGTGACGTCGAGGAGGCCGTCGCCCGGTCGGCGAGAGCGCACGTCGAGGTCGGGTGAGAGTTTGTAACGCGGGAAGTAGTGGCACACAGCGCGCACCAGCGGGTCGTTGCGCAACCGGCGCACCGAGGTGTCGTCGAGCCGCTCGACGTAGGCCAGCTCGGGGATATACGCCGTCAGCGCGAGACCGTGCTCGACTCGAATCCGCTCCACGTCGCTGGCCGGCAAGATCCGGTGGAACTGCACGATCCGGGTGTCGGCGGGATCCGGCGTGCCGTCGGTGCGCGCCGGCTTCTGCACCCGGCGGGTGCGCCGTTCAGACTCTGTGTCGAGGGGGTCGAACACGTGAGTGCCGAGCGCTACCAGGTAGCGACCGGGGCCCTCGTCGATGCCCGCGCCTGTGGTCATCGCAGGGCCAGATCCGGTCGACGCACAGCCACCCGCCCGTACGCTACTACTCCACGCGGAGTGGACGTCTCGATCGAAGCAGTCATCGGTGCAGAAGTCATCGATCCGCCCTTTCGATCGAGGGTTAGAGCAATCTCAGAAGCCGTCTTCAGCAGTTTCACAAGTAAATTTCCGTTTACGTGTGAATATGGACGCAGCAGGGTGCATGCAAGAAATTGCTACGGAGATGCGGTGATGTCCATCAAAGAATTTCAGCGAGTGTCCTCTGTTTTTCAGGTTCTTGCCTCTCCCGTTGAACTAGATGGTTGACCCCAGCGTCCCTGCTAGTCAACCCACAAGTTATTACTGTTGGGTGTGTTACACCGATTATTCGTCGCTTGTTCGCGACAAATAGGTTGAGCCCTGTTTGTGCACCGCGTGGTTGTCCATCATCGGGTGCAGCTGCTGATCCGGGTAGGTCTGGGAGACCTGCTGGAGGAACTCCAGGGGCTCCTGGCGCCGATGCCTGGGCTTGCACCCGGTCAGGACCTAGCCGTGACCTGGTCGGTGTCGATCTCCAGGGCCACGAACAGGTTCGAGGCCCCGTGGCGGATACAGTTGTGGGTCAAGGTGCGCAGGCTTGCCGGGCGGCATCGGCGACCCCGGTGCTGTACGCATCAGGGCCTGCGGCTGGGACTGCTCGTCCACACGACCCCACGCGTTTTCCGGTCGTGCGATGCAAAGTTCGACAACGTCGACGACCTTGTCCACCAGCTCTGGGTTGATGGAGAGGGAGAAGGCCACCTCACACCAGCGATGCATCCGTACTTCTGCCAGGCCTTCGCCACGGTGGTGTGATCGACGCCCGGGCATGTTGCCCGCAACCTCGAGGACCAATGTGTGACCTCGAGCTTCTTCGGTGGTAGGGCCAGGGTTGCAACCACAGTTACCCGAGTATCGAACCGCCGCAGACGCCTCAACCGGTCGGGTCGGCCAGCCTCTCGCCGCCGACCCCGGCGTGGCCGGCCCGTCAGGCGACCACCGTCGTGCGGGTGGCCCCACCCCCCCCGCTGGAATGTCGCTGTCAGAGGCCCCTACTGCAACGCCGCCAACGTGAGATATGGCCAGTGCCGGTCTCGCGCGAGCGGTAGCATCTCGGCTGATGCGGTGAACCGGTGGGAGCGGATGTTGAGGAGGCGGGCGTTGGCTACGCCGTCGGAGTTCCCGACGCCATCTACCCGTCGAGCATCTTCTGGAGCACCCGCTCGTCGGCGCGAAACAACCCCACGTCGCCGTCGGTCAGGACAGCAGGAACCTGGCCCGGTACAGCGTCCATCCGAATCCCACCTCACCGTGGAATCGTGCATCTGATGCAGGAAATCTACGCTGGCCAGTGTCGCGACAACACCCCGGTGAAATATCCGACCTCCGGCGCAGTCCCGCTGTCCGCGGTACGCCGCGGACAGCGGGCAGAAATCGGCCGAACGGGAGTTGCACCAGATGCGAGAACTCCCGTGGGTCGTAACGCCGATAATCGAGATTATGTAAAGTAATAGAAATAAGCGGCCTCGGGATCCGGCATTCACGGGTCAACCAGCATCGACGCTGCCACCTCTGGAGGGCTAAAGGTGGCAGTGGAACTTCTGCCGCAACGCGCTGGGCCGCTGCCGCTGGGCCACTCGTCAGTAGCTACCAGGACACCGGTGTGAATCGAATGCACCGACCGCCAGCGGCGCCGGTGAGCAGTCCTCGTGAGATCGGCCCCTGTCGAGTGCGAAGCCACGATGACCACACCAGCCCTCCAGATGGCTTGACCCGACCTGTCATCACTTCGCGCACAGACCCATTACTTATTGCGCGTCGTCGACGCTGTGGAGTCTCATCCTGCAAAAAATCGAAAGTGCGAGCTTGTTGGCAGCCCCGGGGTGAACTTTAATTCATGTCTTTCCACTCACGGCCGGACCACTCATACATGGGAAGATCGGAAGTCCCCGCGGTGCGGAAGGGGCTTCCATCATCATCGACGGTAATGCTTTCTGTATCGCCATCCGCAACAATATCAAAAACGATTCTCCATTCTACGTATTCGTCAGCGCTCGTGCGTCCGATCACATAGAACGTTTCTGTTTCACCTTTATCCAAAGTCAAACGTTCCAAGGAAACAACCTGCCCCTTTTCTTTAAACTCCAACCTGGGTGGGGAACCGTTACTGCCAAGATCGGCAACTACCCCTCTGACTTCACCCGTGGCTCCCCCTACGGGGCAGGCGGCAACGACTCCTGCTCCAGTGGGCGTTCGATCAATTATTTCTACTCTCGCATTCTGCACCGAGATCTCTTCGTCGCGGTTCCCAATCATCGTAATCAGTACCCGCGACTCATCTGCATCGGCCCCCCGTTGATCATAGGCCCATTCTCGGCGAGCCCGACAGTCTTCTGGTGGTGCGGTCATATTCTCCGCAAGCACTGGAACAAAGTAATAGAAAGGCGTCCACTTTGGCTCTCCCGCTTCAAAAATGGAGGGATCCGCTTCAACCACAATGTCGACGGGTTGGGACGAAACTCTAGCGAGATAGCCATAAATATCCGAGCCGATGGCTCCAACAAGAGCACCACCGAGTCCTACTGCCACCCATTTCACAGCTTTACTTAGGGAGGAGCGATTTTTGGAATTCGGACTCTCCTCACTTGAACGGGTTTTGTTCTGCGGCATGGCGTGCTCCAAGATGGTAAAAATGAATTACTCGCACCAGACTGGAATCAATATTGAAGCATCCGAGAAGTAGTATGGATTGAACGATATCCAGGCCAATATCAATGACATGTACTACGCCGCCACGAGTTCGTCCTGAGACGCCGGGCTTCACCAGTCCTACACGGGCGGCTCGATGGGACTCAGTGGGGACGCGGGCTTTGCCTGATCCTCTCTCCCTACCGAAACCAACGACGCCGTTTTGGTTCCCAAACCACCGATATGTCTGCAATCCACCGTGACCACAGTGACCGCATGGCCCAGGGCACCGTTCCTTGTTCGCGCTGCCGGTCCTGTCCATCCATGCGGAGGATGCCCCACATCCCCTGACTAGCTGCCCAGCGGAAGGAACCGCTGCGGTAGGCGTGGTCCCCTGGATCCCAGCGTCCGTCGGATTCCATGACGAGGTCTTGGGTGAATCCAGCCGAGATGGCGGTGACCGATCCGGCTTCGGGACTGGTGTCCTTTACCTTCCGCACCCAGGGAGCAACGTCCCAGGCGAAGTTGTGCACGGTGAAGGTGTGGTTGCGTGGCTTGTCGCCAGCGCACACCAACCGCCACCAGATGGGCAGGTCCCTGCTCGCGTACCAGATTGGAGCGGTGAGGTTGGGCAGCGCCATGGGATTCTGGTGTGGAGTCAGCGGTGACCGGTAGCTGATGGCCTTTTGCCCGACATCCACGGGCGGGTCGCTCGGAGAGATGTCAGGAAGCGGCTGATCGATATCGCCGTGCAGGAAATGACGCAGCCCGTCCTGGAGGAAGAAAACAAATTCTTGGGCGATGACTTCGTCACCTTTTTCCAGATGCACATGGGCGCCTGTCCACTTCGGCTTGTCCTCGTTCTGGGGGTCGACCGGGGTGATGTCTCTGGGTTCGATCACGACAGCTCCGATCAAGCCGTGGTGTCGGTGATTGCGGATGTCGCCCATATCGAACAGGTAGCAGGTTTGGCCTCGTTCGCGACCATCCTGATATGTGTCGAAAGCCAGGGCCGGATCTGCGTACCACCAATACTCCCGCCAGTTCGCGTCCCGGTGCCCGATCCCGTGGTCGGTGCGGTGCACCACAGCGTTGACGGCGTCGTGCCCGCCGTGCACGACATGGGCAGCATCGTCCACGTTCAGGGCGGCGGCGGTGCCGTCCTGGTTCAGCCCCACGTACGCGCCGTCGTCGCTGTGCACGTCGTACAGCAGCAGGCTGGGGTGCAGGGAGACTCGGGGGCTGACCGTTCGACGGTCCGGGTAGCCCAGGTGGTCACGGTGCTCTACGGGAAGTCGCGGCGGGCTCACTTCCGGTCCGAAGTCCGGTAGCCGGGGGTCTTTCGTCGCGAAATCCTGGTCGGGGAGGTTCTCCTGCGGTAGGAGGAGCTCATTGATGAGGATGATCTTGATCCATTCCCCGGGATGTGCCCGCAGGACGAGGGGTTGGTCGGAAGTGTCCACGTCCACCGCCCGGAGGTTGCCGGTGTCGCTTCCGTCGGCCCGGGTTTCGGATACAGCCTCTTCGGCTGTGCGGTAGATCAGGCCCCACGGGTCGGTCAGCGCTTGGCCGGCGTACTGGTGCTCGTGGCGCTGGGCGACCACCACGTACTCCCTGACCTTTCCAGTCGACCACGTTCCTCCGGGCATCCGAAGGGGACGTGTGGGTAGGAATCCGTTGGACTGGGAGAGGCGGAACTGGTCCAATGCCTCCTGCAGTTCTTGCTCGGTCGGAGGTGCCCCTCGTCCCCTTTCGTCCTCTGTTTCGGGCACGATCTTGGTGATGGACCGCAACGGCGGGAGCTCACGGAAGTTTTCCGAGCTGGGCTGGAGCGAACGGATCAGTCCCCAGCATCCCAGCCATAGGTCGTCCATGACGGTGAACTGCCACAAGTGGTCACCGACCCCGTACGGGCTCGTCGCCACGGGTTTTCCGTCGGCTCCGATTTCCGGCGGGTTGATGTCCATGGTGAAGGCCTCGGAAATGCCCAGCGTCTGCTGGTTCACCCACGGCGACTGACGGTTCTGCCAGTCCTTGCGCCATCGCATGCCGTTGAGCATGAAACTGTGCTGTTCCTCGTGGGAGCCCTGGAAGATCCGGATGCGCAGTCGTTCCCCCGGGTAGGTATAGATCACCGGTGTGTCAGGGTCGCCCTTGTGCTTCGGCGGCACAGGCAGGGGCGGAGACATATGCGGGGCCTGGACGTCGAGGACCTCCCGCTGTTCCTCGTCCTCGTTCTCCAACGAGGAGCGGCTGGAGCTGAACCACTCGGAGGGGTCCTTGCCGCGGTACCGCATGGGGGTGCATCGGTAGTTGACGCCCATAACACCCGGGTCGTCATCACCGCCCAGCAGGTTCGGCTCATTCAGCGGATCGTCATTTTGCCGAGGTCGAGGAGGGATCGGGAGTGGAGGGCGGTCGTCCTTCGGACGGTTCAGCGGAACGAAGTCTCCAAGGGCCAATCCGGCCTCCCGGAAGGGTTCCTTCAAAGCGACGTCCCCCTCCCCGTTTGAAGTTCGCGGCACGATCACGGCTTGGGAGCCGACCCATGCGGGGGTCTGCTGGTCGGGCAGGTACCAGCGGGTGCCGTTGGGTTCGGCGATCAGTGCTGCGAACAGGCCCCGCTTCTGCCGGAAGTTCGCCAAGAGGTGGTCGTGGAAGAAGCATGGGCCGAACTCCTCGTCCACCACCCATCGGTGCAAAGAAACGTTCGCGGGGGGATCGCCGATCCTGTTGTCCGGAACGGACTCGGGGGAACTGGCGCCCGAGAGGTAGTTCCAGCCACTGGCTGAGCCGTCAGCAGCGAGCACATCGAACTTCACCAGGTGGACGTGCAGACCACATTCCACCGGGTGACCAGGGAAATCGAAGTGGTCGCCCTCGACGGTTCCCACCGTGTTGTACAGGCGCAGTTCCACGATGTCGCCGTGATTGGCTCGCGGAAAGAACGCGTCAACCCCGCCCTCCTCTTCGGTGACCGGGTAATCGAAGGGTATGGGGTCACCGTCGGGAGATCCGTTCTCATGGAGGCGGGTAACCGAGATGCCCTTGAGTTGGTAGTGGTGTCCGTGGGGGTCGTACCAGCCGGCGGAGTTGTAGAGCATCCCCCGTTCCGCCATGGCGATGTCGTAGTGGATGATCCGTCTCTCGGGCACCTCCGCCTTGGTGTTCCAGTCCTGGGCAAGGCCATCGAGATCGACGAAGAGGGCACCGGGCTGATCACCTGACCGGCAGTTGGGTGCAAAGGCCGCCCGTTCCTTCTGAGAGCAGTTGCCCATTTGCAGCAGCTGACGTCGCCCGTCGACCGGGGCCCTCCTCCCCGGGTCTCGCTCCTCAACGTCTTCCTGGTTGGGTGAGGGCGGCGGCGGGGACTTGCGGGGGTAGGTGGCGTCGATGAACCACGGAAACCCAGGTTGTTGGTCGGTCGAGGGGTCGGGGTTGCGGCCGGGCAATGGTTTCAGCGCGGGACAGGGCGTGCCGTCGGGGTAGGCCCGCTTCCCTGTCACCTCGCGGTCGAAGCTGCGCCACAGTCCCCACATGCCGTGATGGAAGTGGGGGTAGAGGTGGCAGTGCCAGATGATGTCGCCCACCGCGTGCTGGCGGCTGCCCGAACCGTAGAGCGGATCGATGGTCATGGCGGTCTGCGGGCCGATCGACACCGAATCCAGCAGCTGGGAACCGTGATGTTCGCCGGTCCGCCACACGGAAGGCTCGGCGGTGTCCTGAGCGACGGCCCGCCACTGGTGGACGTGCAGGTGGTAGACGTGGGTCTCCTTGACCCCAGCGTGCACCAGCCGCACCCGACTGGGGTCCCCCCGGTAGGCGCGATGAACTTCGGTTTCAGGTTCCCCGAAGAGCCATGAGCTGTGGTGCTGCTCCTCGCCGGAGACACGCTCGAGGAACTCGCCGTCCCTGTTTCGGGCCACCCAGAATTCCTCGCCCAGGGTCTCCTCGTCGATCCTGATCTGCACCGCCGAATGGTCGATCCCGTTCGCGTCGAGTTCTGCCTTTGGCACTCCTTTGCGCAGGCGCTGGTGCAATCGGTAGGGAAGGCGGTTGTGCATAGGTTCGGCGCGGTAGGACAGGGGCATCGCCGAGTGGGGCAGGGGGTGCGGGATGCCGCTGTGCGTCTCAGGTTCGTCGTGGAAGAAGACGGTGAACTCCCGGAAGCTGCAGTTGCCAGCAAATCGCTCAGGATCATCCTTGGCGTGGTAGAAATCGACGAAGTTTTCCATCCGCCACTTCTGGCAGCGGTTGCCGACCGGGCAGTCGTGATGGTGTTCGTCGCGGCAGTTTTCAGAGGCCGCGACCTTACCTACTTTGAGTCCGTGTTCCTCCCTGGGCACGATGTCGACTGAGAGACCGTCCGCGTGATCCGTGCCGTCGAGCCGTTGCCCCGTCTCGGGGTCGTACCACCTCGCGCCCTCGGGTTCGACCACTAGAGCGGCGAACAATCCGTGGTTGTTGGTGCCACGGTCGGTTCCGCGGATGTCGCCCAGATCGTTGATCGGCCACACGCCCTCCCGGGCGCACGTCCAGCGGTACGTCATCCTCGATTGATAGGGGACAGTGGTGGGGTCGTTGTCGCCCACGCACGCCCCATCCCCGTACTGGACCCCGGTGCCGGTGCCGCGTCCCGGGACGGTGCCCCCGAGCCCGTCTCCTTGCACGTGCATCCCCACTTCGCGGCCGCGGATGCTGTTCTCGAACCGCACCTTCAGCTGCTCTCCCCGGCACGCCCGCAGCACCAGCGGACGCACCAAGGGGATGGGCTTGAGCGGATTGCACCGGTTGTACGCCGGCGCCCTTTCCCCTTGGCCGAGCAGTCCAGGGCTGTGATCGTTGAACATCAGCCGTTCGATGTCCTTATCCCTCAGCTGGGACCCGGGACGCTGCCTCCGGTACCAAGCCAACAACTCCGGCCACCCTTGGCGGATCTCCTCCAGTTGTCCCTCGACGGCGCCCTCGGCCTCCTCCAGCTGGCCGAGCCACGAAGTGCGACAGTCCCCCAGGATTTGCTTCAGGATCTGCTCATCAACGTCATGCGCTTCCCGGGCCTGTTGCTCCTCTAGGCGCTCCGGATCCTGCAGGGCCTTTGGGTGGAGGCTGGAGATCCGCCCGCCGGTCAGTTCCCGCAGGGCGGAGACCAGCTCGTCGACCGTGGCCCGGTAGTTTTGGCGTATCGCACGGTCCTGCGGTTCCAACCGTGGGCTGTGGGCGTCCCGGTCCTCTCGGTCGAGAACTTCGGACTCGCCGCCGAATTCTTTCAAAAGATAGCGATTCTTCTCCGGTCCTTCGGAGAGGATCCGGCGCATCTCGAGGAACCGGGGCACTGCGTAGACCACTGTCTCCATGAGCTGGGTCTTACGGTGCATCCGGGTCAGGTATTCGCCGTTCTTCTCTCGCTGTTGCCTCACCCACTCCAGGAGGGGCTGGTACACGCGCAAGGTGTAGAGCAGACCATTGGGATCGTGATCGCCCTCGAGCGAGTAGACGATCGGGAAGGACATGGCCACAACGTGGTAGGTGCGGAATCGGGTGGGCGACATGGTGAGCTCCGTGATCGAGCCGCTCAGCGGCAGAGAAGGTCTACAACAGATGTGACTGTGAAATGACGGGAATCAGCGCCGTAGCCGCTCCCAGAGCGATGAGGGCGAACCCTGCCGGCCGTACCAGGCGCCGGCCCCACGAGACGAGGCGTTCTGCGGCCATGACTACGCTTAATGCGACCATCGCAGGTAGGGCCGCGGTGCCGACGGTGAAGCAGATGAGCATCAGCGCCCAACAGCATCCGATGCATGACAGCGCGTAAGCACCGGACAGGGCGAAGGTCTCCGCGCCGGAGGAGCGTCGACCCTGCCAGTGCGCCAGCACGAAGCTGCGTGGGCTCCGGCAGCCACGCAGGCACAGATCCTTCAGTGGCGTGAACTGATAGACGCCGGCGCCGATCAGCACGGCCCCTGTCACCCAGCGGGGATCGAGCGTCAGCCATCCGCTGGACGCCAACTCCCGGACACCCAGATCGCCTGCGACCAAAACCGCCCCGACGACCATCCAAGCCCCCACGAAGGTTGTGGCGCTCAAAATGGTCAGACGCCATGGATCCGGTTGGTGGGAGACCAGCCGTCGCACCGTCTGCAGCAGCGGGAGTGCTGGCGGAAGCATCATGGCGACCACCATGAAACCCCAGGCGCCCAGGGCAACCGCACCACCGACCAGAGCAGGAGGAATCACGAACGCGGCCGTACCACCATGCTGAGCGTGTGCTTCCCCGACCCCGCCCGGGGCGAGCACCTCAGAGGTCACTGTGTGGCCTTCCAGCCCGTGGCCCCCGGGCCCGTGGGTCAACAACAGGACTCCCCAGGCCATCGCCGCCATCACAAGCGTGCCCAGAACAAGGAGGTTCATGTCGAGGCGGTGGCGCGCCACGGACCGGTGAGGCGTCGTCGGGGAGGTGGTAGTCATGCCGGTGCTTCCTAGGCTGCGGGGTGGTGGTAGCGAAAGGTGCCGCGCATGCCCGAGCGGTCCTTGACGTGGATGTTGCCTCCGGGCAGGGCCCCGACGTTGATGATTAACTTCTCCCCCGCCTGGGCAGTCACCGGGTTCTGGGCCTGCAGCTCGTAGGAAAGCGCGGTGTTGGACAGCTCCAGCGGCTGCCTCTTAGCGTCCTCGGCCACGTCGAACCGCTCCGGCTGCCCGGTGGCATGGATCAGCCGGTCTTCAGTGGGTTTCGCTTCCGGTTCCTCCGGGTTCGTTCGGGTGCGGGTGACGGTGGCCGTCCAGGAGCCTTCGTTCTTGTCCGCGTGATCGTTCTTGTCGAGCTCGAAGGAGATCCTGGCTGACTCGGCCCCGACCACAGTTCCACTCATCTCGGCCAGCTCAGCCAGCGGCCCTATGCCCCCTCCTTTCTTAGTGGGGTGCTCGGCGAAAGCACCCCGCAAGGCCTGAATGAGCTGGTCCTCGGTGGCTTCTTGATTGGTGCGCTCCGAGACGTCGATGTAGATCATCGAAGTGGCCGGTGCCGCGCTGTCGCGGCGGTTGCCCGAGTGGATCGCGACACTGACGACCTTGCACCCGGTGACGACGAGGTCATCGATCCTCGACTCGGTGCCCTGGCCGTCCTGGGTGAACTCCCACAGGACGAACCCGGTGCAGTGTCCCTCCACGGGGTCGTCGTCCACCCAGCAGGGACAGATGACGGTGCAGTCGCAGGCCTCGAGAAAGTCGCCTGTCAGCGTGTATTCCATGACGGTCCCCTGATCTCTGAATGATGGGCGGAAAACGACCGGCAGGATCCGGTCAGGCCACGACCCTGACAGTCGCTGTGCTGGTGCCGCCGGCGGCGGAGATGACCGTGACCGTGGCCGGCGGTGCATCGAGGGCAAAGGCCCCAACCGGGCCGGACAGCCCGCCACGCCCGGTGACCGTCAGTGCCGGGGCGCCGCTCTGGTCACTGGAAGTGGCGCTGACGGTGAGCGTCTGGTTGGTGCTGTCGTAGTCGGCCTGGGTGATCTCCACGGCATCGGTGACCACCGCGGTCACAGGCAGAGCAATGGGATCGGTCAAATTGGTCACGGTGACCTGCGTCGGAACCGTGTTGCCCGCGGACATACGGAAGAGGTAGTTGGGGGTGTTCCCGCCCTGCAGCAGCGTCTCGGGCCCACCGTCGAGGGATGCCTCGAGTTGTTGCCCGGGGACGGATCGGGCGAACACCTCCACCGTCACCGTCCCCGCCGCCGCTCGGCGGTAGATCGCACGGGTGATCTCCACCCCGTGGATCGTGGCGATACGGCCCTGCAACACAAACTGGTCCGTGTAGACCTTGTCCGGGTTCCCAGGATCATTCGGATCCGAGGCACCCCCAGCTGTACTCGCGCCGGGGCCATCCACCAGGGCGAAGTTGGTGTTGAACGGGCTACCCGTGATCGTGTGCTCGGTGGCGCCGTCACCGATGTAGCCCTGGGGCAGAGCGGGGTCGGGGGTCCATCGCAGGAAAGGGGCAATCTGTCCGCCCAGAGCTCCGGTGAAATCCAACGGGGTTAGGCCGATGTCTTCCGTGGCAGTCACCCGGCCTCTGTCATCGGTGGTGGCCCGGACCGTGCCGTACGGGTGCGTGAGCGTGTACGTCGTCTCGGGTCGGCCGTCGCGGACCCGGAACCGGATGCGTCCGAAGACGATTTGTTGGCCATCCGCCACGTCCTCGGTGGCGAAGGTCGCCTCCAGGGCCAGGACCACCCTTACTTCCCCGTCCTGCCCCCCTCCACCCAGGGGCAGCTCCGCCTCCGCGGTCATGTAGAACGACTCGCCTGGGAAATTGGGGATGCCCCGCAGCGTCCCGCTCTCATCCAGGCCAGCGATGACCGGGGTATTCGGGTCATCGCGTTGCCACGCCAGATCCAGACGCGTGCCCGTGGCGTCTTCGTACCAGAGTGGATAACCCGTCCGGGGATCCGTAGGTCCTACTTCACTTAAACGCTCCATATTTCCTGGCACCGCACACCCCACGATCGCGCAAGCATTCACAGAAGGTAGATGCAAATCAAAATAGAGGGGAAATAGCCCGTGACCTGCTGTTACGTAGTCACAGTGGTATAAACACCGAGCAGTAATCTCTCTCTTGGAGAGAGCTTTGATTACTTGTCGGTTTATTAATAGCAGATGACAACAAATCAGTTTCAATCTGTATGCATCGGCGCCCTCCAGTCGACCAACGTCCATCTGTGATCGAGCTTCTCACCTACCCCCTTCAGCCCCCGCTCCAGCTCTGTGGACTTCTCCCGTGCAGAAACCCCTGACCGAGTTGGGGGGAGCAGGCACGGGCCGCTTACTCGAAAAGCCCGGCGGGGGGAGGGTCCAGTGGAAGTGGTATCCCCTTCGGGGCGTGTGCTCTGGGGGTGCATCCGTGGAAGGGGCCTTTTTCGTCGAAGAGCACCCGCATGGTGGGGTCGGCGTAGTCTCGCCACCACACTGCCAGCCCGGTGGTGGGGTCGGTGCGTAGGTTTTCCCAGGCCCGCCAGAGGCCGGTGAGGCGGCTGACGGCTTCTTCGTGGCGCCACCATTGGGCGCACCAGGTGAAGGTGGTGGCCCGGCCGGCGAGGTCGATGTCGCGCCGATACTGGTAGGCCAGGTGTTCGGTGACGAACTCGGCGACGTTCGCATAGACGAGTTCCCGCTCCCCCTCCCCCGGTTCGGCTTCCTCGAGGAGTTCCTCGTCGATGTCGTCGTGGCTGTTGGTGCGGCGGGCACCGATGTCCATGGCCTACTCCTTCACCAGCGCCGCCCACCGGTTGCCCATGGGCTCGGTCGGGCTCGGCTCAGCAACCTGGAGCTCGGGCACGGACTGCTCTGTAGCGCGGGTATCGGTGGGTGTGTTGTGCGCGGCTTCGGAGGCCGCGGCCGCGTCGGCGTAGGGGCGGGCGCTGACCGGGACAGTGCGCAGCAGCACGGCCCGTGCCCCGGAGCCAAGCATCACGGCCCTGCCCTTGGGCAGAGCGGCCAGGTCGGCGACAGAGAGGATGTCGTCGGTGGCGTCCTGGCGGGAGGTGGACCCACTGTCCTTCTGCCTCGAGGAGGAGACCGAGGTGTAGGTGTACTTGCCGATCAGCTCCGAGAGCATCTTGAGGAAGCCCTCTTCTTTGACGTTGCCGCCGTAGGTGACGACGTTGGCGGTGGAGAACAGCTTGCGCATCCCGGATTCGCCCCACACGTCCACGCCCTGGGACCAGGACTGCAAGAACGTGGAGACCACGATGCCGCGGGAGCCGTAGTGGCTGTAGAGGTCGGGCAGATTCGCCCACCGGCACACGTTGGCGGCCTCATCGAGCACGCAGACCATGGGGGTGGACAGCCGCCCTCCGCGTTGGGTGACGGCGTGCTCCTCGGCGGCGGTCACGGTGGCCACGGTCAGGGCGGTCACCAGGGGCCCTGCGGTGCCGGCGCCTTCCTTGGACAGGGCGTAGAGGGTGTGCTTGCCGGCCACGAATGCCTGGGGGTCGAACTGCGGGCGGTCATCGTCCGGCCCGGTGGGGTTGACCCAGGCGGCGATCTTCTCGTTCTTCAGGCACGCGGCCATCTGCAGGGCGGTGGAGTAGACACTGCCCCGGTACTTCTCGGGCTGGCGGATGGTGCTGGCCACCGCGTCGGCTTCCTTGGTCCACCCTGCCGCGTCAAGGATTTTGGCGGGGGTGTCGTCGGTGAAGCGGGTCAGCCAGTAGTGCACCCGTTCGATCGGCTCCCCACCACAGGCGGCGGCGAGCAGGAGCCCGGCGAGCAGGTCCTTGCCGGCCGAATCGAAGTGGGCGTCCCCCATCTTCGCCCCGGCCGGGCGGGAGCCGGCGGCGAAGTTGTTCGCCATCTCCGCTGCCCGCTCACTGTCGGTGACGTAGGTCAGCGGGTTCCACCACCAGGTCGGTTTCTCCCCGGCGACTGACTGGGGGTCGAAGACCCACACGTCGCCGCCTTCGGCGCGGAGGTCGCGGGTCAGATCGGAGAGGTCGCGTTTGTTGGAGGTGGCGATCACCGGGCCCGGGGCCTCGATGATCGACGGGGCCGCCTGGGAGGTGGTCTTGCCGGTACGGGTGCCCCAAATGTGCAGGAGGGTGTCCTCCCAGGAGGCGTAGAGGGTGTGACCGCCGCGGACCATTTTGCCGAGCATCACCCCCGGGGTCTCGACGCCGAAGCGATCCGCCTTGGCACGGGCTTGTTTCTCGGTGAAGGGGGCGACGTCGCGGACGGTGGCCATGCGCGGTGCGGCGCGGTCGTGCTTGACGACCTTCTTCGCCTTCTGATGGCGCTTGAAGCCCCACAGCACGAACAGTGCTGCCGCCACCAGCCCGAGGGCGGCCGCCAGGACAATCTCCGTGGTGCGCCACGGGAGGTCTCCGGTGACCACACCCAGGGACCGTTCCCAGTACCCGGTGGGCAGCGGATCGGTGCGCGGGGTCAGGGCATGGCCGGCGCTGGCAACGACGTAGAGGATGGCCGGGATGCCGACCAGCGCAAAGAGCAGGGTCAACAGCAGGGCGACCTCCCCGCCGCCGGTCCTGTACTTGCGGTCCAGGGAGCTCATCGTTCGCCTCTCTCCTGGGCGGCGCGGGACTTGGCCTCGTGCCACTTCTTTTCGGTGTCGTGCACCTGGGACCGGCGCTCGGTGGGGGTGAACTCCATCGAGAACGGAATCCCGGCCCTCGCGCCGACCTTGATGAAGAACTTTCCCTGTCCTGGGGGTGGGGTGGTGGTGCGGTCATCGATGTACCAGGCGGCGTTCTCGTCATCGGCCAGCCACTGAGTGAGCTCCTCATCGGTGAACGCCTGGTCGGTGGGGGCGTAGACGTCGTCGTTGGTGTACTCCAGGGCCTCGTCCCCGCGGCGGTTCCAGGCGGGTGGGTCCTGCCAGTTCGCCAGCTGCTCCTGCTCGCGCATGCTCAAGGGCACGGACTCGGTGAGCAGCGGCATCTCGGATTTGGCGAGGCCGCCGAGGATCTTGATGCCGCAGCGGTCCATGATGCCCTTGGCCTTGGCGCGGTCTTCTTCACCGCGGACGGCCAGAAGATCGGAGGGGGTGTGGGAGGCCATGATCTGCCCCACCCCCCATTCCCGGTTCAGGCGGGTGAGGGCGTTGACCTGGTCCACGATGCCGGGCCCGGCCGCCAGGGTGTTCCACAGCTCATCGAGGATCACCAGGAACCGCTGACGCTCGATCACCCCGTCATCAGCGAGCATGTTCGAGGTGGTCACGGTGCCGAAGCCGGCCGACCAGCAGGCCATCAGGGTCGCCGCGCGCAGGTCGGATTCGGTCTGGGAGATCCGGGAGAGGTCGAAGACCATCGGTCGGGAGGCGTCGATCCGGTTGGTGGAGGGGTGGGCGAACATCTGCCCGAAGGCCCCGGAGCCGCACAGGGAGTTCAGCGAGGACTCCAACCCCTCGGTGATGTCCTGGTACCGGGCGTCGTCGCCGCGATCCAGGGCTACCTCGCGCACCTCGACCGGCTTGTCCTTCAGGACCTGACGCAGATCCGCCATCACCGGCACCGTGCCGCTCTCGGCGTGGCGGGCCTCGAGGACGGCGAGGCACCGGTCCAGGATCGACTCCTCCCGCTCATCCAACGGCTTCTTGCGCAAGATCGCGATCAACGACGCGATCAGCGAGCGGCGCCGCGAATGCAGCTCATCCAGCAACTCCTCCGCCCGCGCGGGAGATAGCAGCTTCGCGGCGGCGACCGCCCCGCAGTCATCTAGCGGGTTGATGTGTCCGACCCCGCGCCCCAGGGGCAGAACGGCCCCGCCCAGGTGCTCGATCATGGCCACGTGCTCACCCTTGATGTCCCCGAGGATCAGCGGCCACACCCCGAAGGCGGCCAACCCGATCGCCATCCGGCGCAACAGCGAAGATTTGCCCAGCCCAGGGTTGGCCATCACGAAGGCCGAGGGGTTGGAAATCACCCGCAGCTTCAAGAACCAGGAGATCGGATCACAGCACACCGGCTCCCCCGAGAGCAGGTTCCGCCCCAACGGCACCCCCTCCAGCGGGGAACCGCCACCCATGGGGAAGGGGAAGAGTCCGCAGACCTGGTAGTTGGTGCCGCGCATTTCCCGGATCGGGTGCAGCAGCTGCGCCTCGCCCAGCCCCCGGCCCTTGTGACCCCGCGGGCCCGGACGGCGCGCGGAGGAGGCAGTGACGGAGGTGCTGCCCGTGCGCTTCGGCTTGGCGAAGACCTTGCCGCCCTTCACTCGGGCGAAGGCGCGGTCCAGGACGGTGGTCGAGGCGTTGCCCCGGGAGGCGGGAAGGATGATCTGATCTCGCTGCTTCTGCTTCATCACAGGGCGTTCCTCACGGTCGAGGGCAGGGCGAGATGGTCCGGGATCACGACACCCAGGGGGAGGCCGGCGGCGAAGGTGGAATCCTGGGCGCCGTAGGTCTCCTCCAAGCGGATCCTCGCCGAGGTGCCGAGGTTCTCGATGATGGCTTCGGCCTCATCCAGCTCACCCCGTGAGCGCACGGTAGCGGTGACGACGAGCCCGAAGTTCAACAGCCCGGCCCCGTCGGCTTCCTCGGCGGCGGTGGCCTGGGCTGCGCGGGTTTCGCGGGTGTCCCGGGCGGTGGCCCGGTTGCGGGAGGAGGCGTTGAAGGTGGCGGTGTTGATGTCGTTCTCCACCATCTGCGCCGCCCTCGCGGGGTCGATGGGGCGGTAGAGCAGCGTGACGCGCTTGCGCACCAGCTCCGGGTTCGGGGCGATCAGCGCCTGGAGCACGTTGGCCTGGACGGTGGAGCGCGGGGGCACCGACATCGCCCAGGACTTCGACCAGGAGTTGTTGTGGTGGTAGCAGTCCCAGAACGTGTCGGCGGCCTGGGGGCCGACCTCGCTCCAGTTCAGTTCCGGGGCCACCCCCTGGGCGTGGGCCCGGTCGAAGAGGATGGCCTCGGCCGGGTCGTAGGCCACCCGGATGACCTCGCACAGCTGCTGCGCGGTCAATGGTGCGGCCACCCCGGCCCCGGTGTCGTTCAGGGACAGAGTGAGGTTGGGCAGGCGCGCCGCCAGATCATCGGCGACCTCGGCAGCGTTGCGGATGCGCCCGCCGGCCCGCACGGAGGCCTTGAAGGTCACCGCGATGTAGGCCCGGGTGACGGTGGCGCCGGTGGGAAGCATCTGCACGGTCTCGTTGATGACGTCGCGGGCGAACTGGGGTGCGTTGTCGGCCATGCGGGCCTCGATCTTCCGAGCCAGCCGGTACCCGGAGTCCGGGGCGGTCTCGATCGTCACCGAAGCGGCGGTCAGGCCGGGCTCGTCGGTGAGCATGCCCAGCCAGTGCGCCCAGCGGTCCACCCACCGGTTGATGTGCTCCTGGTCGACCATGCCCCCGCCGTCGGGCTCGGAGGAGAACACCACGGTGTAGTGGTGCTTCTGCGGGACCTCGACCAAGGCGAAGGTGCGGCCGTAGCCGTCGACGTGCTCAGTGATCGCCGACCGTGCCGAGACCCCGGGCAGCTTCGTGGTGCCCTCCGGCACCCGGCTGATCGGGCCGGCCCGGTAGACGTTGGCGCCGGCGTAGACGGCGTTGGCCCACCCGGCCCGGCGCACGATGCGCTCGATGAGGGTGCGTCCGTGCTTGTTCTTCTGCATCGACAGCGCGATCAAGGTCAAGATCACCGCCTCAAACCCCAGGGCCACCAGCCACATGTTGAGCATCATCAGTAGGATCCCGCCGACCACGCCACCGATCAGCAGCACGGTGCCGGCGGTGGAGAGCCCGGCCAGGCCCTTGGAGGTGGGGATGCGGAAGTTGCCGTACACCCGCGGGCGGTTCTCGGTTTTAGCTTCGGTCTGCGCCATCAGGGCGGGCCTCGTTTCCGGTCTCGTTGGCGATCTGCGCCTTGAACGCACGTACCTGCTGTTGTGCGGCCTTTCCGATCTGTCCGGTGCCGGCGGGGCCGGTCGGCCGCACACCGGTACGTGATCCCGTGGGACCGGTGCCGGCACCACTGCTGGGGATGGGTCGGGCCCCGGTGCCGTTACCCGGGGTGGGCAGTGCTCCTGCGCTGCTGCCCGGAGACGGGTCGGCGCCTGTGCGGGAGGTGGTCGCTCCACGGCCGCTTGAACCAGTCGCAGGTTGGGCACCTGCCCCGGCTGATCCGCCACTCGAGGAGGTTTTGGAGGGGCTGCCTCCGGCGCTGGACTGAGTGGCCTCGGTGACTGCTTCGCCGGTCTTCTGCGCGGCGTTGGCTGCGGCCATGCCCAGGGCCACCGGAGCTGCGGCCGCGCCGGCGGCCGCTGTACTTGCCGTGCCAGCGGTGCTCGCTGTGCTGGCTCCGGTGGTGCCACTGGGGCTAGAGGTCGGTCCAGGGGTCGGGGATCTCGGTCCGCCCTTGGAAGGGGCGGAGGACTGGGACGGTGGTGTGGAGGAGGAGTCGGAGCCGAAGCCACGGCCCGACCGAGCCAGATGAGAGGCGCCCTGCGGGATCGCCGCGCCCATCGCTGCGATGCCCAGCGCCCCGCCGCTGCTGCCGCCGGAGGAGGACATCGAGCCCAGCACGGGGCTGAGGAACCCGATGAGCACGGGCAGGGCGAACACGGAGGCGACGATCATCATCAGCCCGGCGGCGAACTGGATCAGCCCGCTGCCGGAGTCCTCCCACACCCCGGTGGTGGACATCTTGATCGCCAACCCGTAGATCAGCGCCGCGGCCGGCTTGTAGAAGGCGAAGGCCAGGGTCCAGGCAATGACCTTCTGGAAGAAGTTCTTCCCCGTCTCGGTGTTCAGGAAGGCGGCTGAGAGCGGCAGGATCCCGGCCATCAAAAACAGCATCCCGGTGCGCAGCACCATCAGCATCAGCTGGATGATGTTCACGATGATCGCCACCACCCCACCGACGATGATCAGGATGACGTTGCCGCCCAACCACACCGGATCCGCCGCCCCGGCGCTGGTGGCGTTGTCCAGGGCCAACAGCTGGAGCACATCGGTCTGGAAGTCCTCCCCGATGGCGGAGTCGATGATCTGCACGGCCAGGGCGTCGGTGCCGGCCACCAGGACGTTGAGGATCGTCACCCCGGTAGCGGTCACCACGGCCAGGGTGAGCAGATTCTTCAGCAGGTCCCGGGCCGGTTCGGCGCGCTGGGTCCAGGCCATCTGGGCCCCGGCGATCATCACGCTCAGTGCGGCCACCGCGAGGGTGAGGTAGAAGGTCTGGTCCTGGATGAAGCCCACCGACCCGGACAGGTTTCCCGCCCGGGCCGGGACGAGGAAGCCGATCAGGCTGGTGGCCCCACCGATCAGTGCCGCCCCGGAGGCCAGCACGGTGGCGGTGTTGACCAGGCCGGCTCCGTCGCCGCGGCGTGCGTTGGTGGCCAGCACGATGCCCAGGAACAGCACCCCGAACATGCACACCCCCAGCCCGATCCAGCTCGCGTAGCTCAGCAGCAGGTCGATGTAGGCGTTGAACTCCCCACGCGCCGGAGCCTGGGAGGCGGGTGCACTGTTGCTGGTGAGGTTGGCGCTGCCGATTCGAGTCCACATCGACCCGAGGGAGGCGATCGTGTCGACCACGGCAGCGGTTACACCGTCGGCGATCTGATCCAGCGCATCACCGGCCGCTCCGGTGAGTGCGTCGCTGACTCCTTCCTTGACCTTGCAGAAGCCATCGAGTGCGAAGCACTTCTCTTCCTCAGCCATCGTGGGGTCCCCACTCGATGTACCTGTTTAGGTCTGACACCTGGCCGGAGACGGGGCCTGTGTCGCCGTTGTCCTGCAGGGCGAAGCGCCAATCGCCGTCTTGCCACATGAGGTCTGCGCTACTGGTGATGTATGTCTTCTCGGTCCCGTCGTCTCCTGCTAGTACGACCTCGACCGTGGCTCGCTCGCCCGTGTACGAAAGCAGTCGGAAGCCGGCAACCTCGACCGGGACCGTGGAAGCATCCCCTGCGGAGACCCGCTGCTGGACTTGTCCCACGGCGATGTCCTTACCGGGGCCCTCAACGGCAAGCTCCTTGAGGGTGTCCAGCAGAAGCTGGGGATTGTTGCTCGAGGCCAGCATGTTCGCCGTCGTCAGCAACGCCCCTTCAGGAGTGTGGGAGTAGCAGGAGCGCACACCCGTCGACTCGTCCACGGTGCCCGGTCCGTGCTCCTCAGAGGACGGTGCGTAGATCGCCCCGAGAGCGGTCCACTCGACGTCTTCCGGCGCTTTCGTGAGAGTGGTGCCGCTGGTGGCGTCCAAACCACACTCCGACTCTCCGCCCGTCACCGGTTCGGCGGTGGTGGCTGGCGCCGGGGCGGCTTGGGTGGGCTCTTCTCCGTCGGGCCACAGCCACAGGACCACGCCCAGTACGATCAGCATCGCGACGAGAACGGCTGAGATGAGGAAGCGGGGGGTCTTCCACCATGTGCTGTTGTCGTCGGTCTCGATGTGGTCTGTCACGTGTTGCTCCTCGTGTGTGGGGGGCTGCGTCTGGTGGTGGTTATGCCCCGGCGATGAAGGTCAGGATCGAGGCTCCACCGGAGATCAGAGCCACGGCCAGGACGATCTTGATGATCCCGGATACTTCTTCGGTGGTCTCTCCACGGCGGGCGTCGAAGGCCATCTTTCCGCCGACCACCAGCAGGCCCAGCACAGCAATGCCCAGGGCGATCCATTTGCCGACACCGACCATGCGGTTCCAGGTGTCGCCAATGCCAGGAGGGGCCAGGGGGCTGGAGTCGGGCAGGTTGGCCGGCAGCGCCAGCACGGTGTCCTGGGCGGCAAGTACGAGGTCGATCATTGGGGGGTCCTCTCGGAGATGAGTTCATCGACTGCCTCACCGAGAGCGGTGAGGACTTTCCTCGGCTCACGGGCCATGGACTCCCAGTCCGCGGCTCCGGTGAGTCGGAGTTCTTCGATCCACGGCACCACCCAGGTGGAGGGGACACCACCGGAAATTACGCGGGTCGCTGTTGCCAAGGGTTTCGGGGTCTTGCCTGGGGTGTCGGCCACGATCGCCAACCCCGCGAGCACTACCTCCGGGTGTTGCCCGGACGCCCAGTCCTGGGCGGCACGTCGAGCTGTTTCCAACCCCCGATGCGTCTGTCGGGCGAGGAGGACAACGACAGGGGACGGTGCCTCTGGGGTCGGAGAAGGCCAACGGTGATGGCATTCGACACCGCCCAGCAGCTCCCGGAATGTGGTCTCTCCCGCCCCGCCATGGGCGCCTAACCAGTACGGACCAGCAGAGGACGTGGGGAACCATTCGAGCCGTCTGTCGCCGTCCGGTGCGGAAATACCCCGCTGGGGCGCCTGCGCCCCCCGAAGCACCGGGGGCGACTCAGGAGGGAGCTCCTCCAGGAGCGAAACCGTCTGAGCCCCCGTGCCGGGTGCGACGAACCCCGTCCACCGATTGCCCATCTAGGCTCCTAAGTTGAATCCAATGCACGGAGGTGCATCCCCGTGGGTCACCCACGGAAACGAATTGAACATGTTCAACTATAGGCAGTTTCGAGCTATGGTGTGCAACCGTAAGCAACTTTTTCCCACTCTGATCTACCGGAGCCGCCGTGATTGCTGGAGCGCTCTCCATGACTGAGTCGCTGGACAGACTCTTCAACGGGCTGCCCGAGCGACTCACCGTGGCCCAGCTGACCGAGGTTCTGGGGCTGTCCAGCACCACGGTGACCTACCGCTGGCTAAGGGATGGGCGGGTGCCAGCCATACAGCTGGGCTCGCACTGGATCATCCTCCGGGACGACGTGAAAGAGCACCTGCGTGCTCACTACAACGTCTCTCAGCAGCCCAACCTCGGAGTGGGGGATACCGACTGATACGAAAGGCATCCCCATGGCGCAGGCGCTCGACCGTCCGCGATGCACCGCAACGATCACCGACGACGACACCGTTGAAGTCTCCATCGACGGTGTGGTGACCCCCCTGAACTCGATGGACGATGCCATTGCCCAGCTAACCGAGACCGCGCGTATCTTGGGTCGGCCCGTCAAAGTCGTAGCCGTCGACCCGTCTTCGGACAGCGAACTCGAGACCTACCTGGTCGTTGGGCCTGACGGGGAGGTCTCCACCGACGGGACGGCCACCCGCCCCTCTCGGACCGGGCGTCGAGGCAGCCGTGCGGTCAGCCTCGATGAGCTCGTGCCCGCCGAGTCGGCCCCGGAGCCACTGCTGACCGAGCCCGAAAGTTCCTCTTTTGAGGAAGCCGAGCCGATGCCTTCCACCATCGTCACGCCGACTCTCGAGAACGCGTCGCAGCCCCGTCCCATGCAGGCAAAGTCAACGCCCTCCAGCGCCCCGGCGCTGCAACCATCGGACACGACAGTCTGGGACATCGACTCCGCCCCCAGTTTCATCGCCACCGACAGCTCCCTGGCCGACGCGCCAGCCACCCACGGCTGGCGCGGAATGCTCAACCGCATCGGGATGCACCTGACCCCTGGGCCTGGGGAAGTAAGCGAACGAGAAGACCTGGCCGCGGTCTCACGGCACTGGATCGGCTCCCGCACCATCGCGGTCGTCAACCAGAAGGGCGGTGCCAACAAGACCCCCACCGTTGCCCTGCTCGCCGCCCAGTTCGCCCGCCACGGCGGGGCCGGCGTGCTCGCCTGGGATAACAACGAAGCCATGGGCTCCCTAGGCTGGCGCACCGACGGCGCCGGCCACGACTCCACCGCACTGGACCTTCTCCACCACGCCAATCACTTCCTCACCGCCGAAGCCAAAGCGGCCGAGCTGGCCGCCTTCGTCCACCACCAGGCGCATGACGCCTACGACGTCCTGCGCTCCGACGAATCGCCGTCCAACACCCACGAAATCACCGGGGCCGAGGTGGACGCCCTGCACCGGGTCGCCGAGAAGTACTACCGGCTCGTCATCATGGACAGCGGCAACTCCACCCGGGGCGAGAACTGGGCGCACATGATCGCCCACACTGACCAGGTCGTCATCGCCACCACCACCGAGTCCGACAAGGCCCAGGGCGGGGTCAACGCCCTCAAAGCTCTGCACGCCGGAGGCCCCCATGCCGGGGAACTGGCCCGCAATGCCGTGGTGGTCATCTCCGAGCTAATGCCCTCGCACAGCACCAAGGCCCACGCCATTGCCCAGGAGTACGCCCCATTCGTGCGTGAGGTAGCCATCGTTCCCTTCGACCCGCACCTGGTGCAGGGCCGCATCCACCACCGACAACTACGCCCCGCCACCCAACGGGCCTGGCTGCACGCCGCGGCCCTGGTCTCCCAAGGTTTCTGATGACAGGGCCCCGCCCCCGAACCCTCGGTGTGGCGGCGCTGCTCGTCCTCGGACTGCTGGTGGGCCTGATCATGGCCGTGACCATGCTCGTGGCCACCCTGGCCGAGGATGAAGACGCCGCGGGCCTGTCCACCAGCTGCACGGCCACCGCCGTCGGCACCAACGAGAAGGCTAATGTGGTGTCCGTGCCCAACGGCTGGGGGCCGCTTGTGGACGCGGCCGCCAGCCAGGCCGGACTGCCGGCCAGTCTGGTCGCCGCGCAACTGGCGCAGGAATCCGGGTGGAACCCGGACACCACCAGTCCCGTCGGCGCCCAGGGCCTGGCCCAATTCATGCCCGTGACCTGGGCCACCTACGGCCGCGGCGGCAACCCCTTCGACCCCGAAGATGCCATCGCCGCCATGGGCCGCTACATGGCAGCCCTGAAAAGCCAAGTTCAGCCCATCGCCGGGGACAATCCGGACGAGCTCGTGCGCCTGACCCTGGCCGCCTACAACGCCGGACCCGGTGCGGTGCAGGAGCACCACGGCGTCCCGCCCTACCCGGAGACCCAGCAGTACATCGAGAAAATCCTCGACGGCGCCCAGGGCAATTTCTCCGCCGGCTGCAAGGCTCCTACAGGCGCCAGGGCCTGGGACGGGAACCTCGGTGACGGGCACTGGACGACCCCGCTGCCCGGCGGTGTCTTCACCTCCGGTTACGGCGGCCGCGCCCTGGCCGGTGTCCCGTCCTGGGCCAACCAGCACGTAGGCGTGGACATCGCCACTTATGGGGCCAGCAACGGCAGCGGCGGAGTCGTCGTTGCCCCCACCAGCCTGCGAATCACCGGGTTCAACGCCACCGATGGCTGCGTTATCGCCAAAGAGAACGGGTCCGACCCCGACTTCGGCTTCGCGTTCTGCCACCTGCACTCCTGGGACGTGACCAAGGGCCAAAAGCTCAAACGCGGGGACATCATCGGCGTCGAGGGCAACCACGGACGCTTCGGCATGGCCACCCACCTGCACTTCGAGATCTACAAGCCCGGCGCCCCCGACCTCGTCTTCCCCTACCAAGGGCACAACCTCGACCCCGAGCCCATCCTCAAAGAGAAAGGTGCGTGGCCGAGATGATGCGCCATCCACTCAGCCTCGCCGCAACCCTGCTGCTGTGCGCGTTGCCGCTTGCCGCCTGCGACTTGCCCAGTGAGGCCCAGCAAAGTCCCCCAGAAGCCACCGTCTCTACCGCGCCGCCACAGCTGGGCGAGGGAACTTTCGCCACCCCGGACGACGCTGAGCGCACCGACGTGGATTCCACTGCCGAGGTCGCCGCCCTGATGCTCCACTTCTGGGACACCGCCACCGATCGCACCGAAACCGCTGCCGCGGTCCGGGCCAAGCCGCTGATGTCCGCCGACTGGGCCGCGCATCAGGTCGAGCCCGAACGCAACGCAGCAGGCGCCCCGTGGCTCGCGGCCGCTGAGCACCAGGGGTACAGCGCACCCACCATCGTCCCCCTCCACGGCGACGTCAATCAGGACGTCGCTCCGGACAAGGCCATCCGCGCCTACACCGTGGAATGGACCTGGAATACCCGCGACGGGGCCACCGTCCACGAAATGGGTCGTCGGCAGGTCACCCTCTACCTCGAGGAGCACGACGGCCAGTGGGAAGTCGTCGGCCATCAGTCCCGCGACATGAAGACAAGAAAATAGCCATTCGGTGGGTAATTGGGGCTCCTAAAGTAGAGGTTGGCTCCTTGAGCCCTGGGGGAATGAGCGTTCCTGGTGCGCAAATTGGCACCATGTCCAAGTCCCACACCGCCGTTCTGTGCGCGAACCTCAAGACTTTACAAGCTTGTCCCGTAGCATCGATCATAGTAATGCTATGACAGGACCTGGGAGGACGCATGACGGATTCAACTGATGACCCGCGTGAGATTCACAGGGCTTCGACACCTCCTCATCGGGTAAAAAATAAAAACACAGAGTCAAATTCTGAGAAATCTTCCGACTCAAATGAAGTAAAAGCCGGTGTCGATCAAGTGCGATCGCAGGCGCCCAAACCTGGTCCCGCGCTCTGGCGGGTAGCATCCAAATCAAATACCTGGGTGCCACCAAAGCCGAGTGTTTCTGCCGCCTCCAAAAAAAGCGACCTATCAGACGGTGCCTCTAGCTCGGAACTTTCGCAACCAATAGGAATTCCCGCGGAGCTGAATATGTCAGGTGATCGTGGAGCGGTATTGATTGGACCAGGAGGTAGAGTCGAAGGGGGTGTGAAGGTTGATATCAAATACGCTTCTCGAATCCCGGCATGTCTGCAGTCCCATGCAGCGGTGGTAGCAACGTTGCGGGACCACCGCTCAGCTTTGATTGAGTCAGTGCTTCCGTACTACCCGCCGCGTTTGGAGGCGCCCTGGCACCCCGAATCACTGTGGAGCATGCTGACGGATCCCACTGCAGTTGGAAGTATTCTGTTGACTGGTCACGGGGGGATTGGAAAGACGCGCGCTTTGTTCCAGGTCGCCGAATTGGCGATCAGTAGAGACTGGGAAGTACTTCACATGCGCGGCTCAAATGCCGCTGGCGTCATGGATTACTTAATGGAACGGAGTGAGATCAATTCCAAACCTATTCTTCTTGTCGTCGACTATCTAAACCGATACCATGACACTTTCGATCCCGAATTGTTGCAGGACATAGTGGCTGCAGCAAGGGACTCCACCCCACGACTGGCTGTTTTGGCTAGTGCCCGTACTGGATGGTGGAGCAACCACCAAGAAAATGCGGGACTCAAGTGGATGCAGCATGTGCAGTTGACGCCTACTTCAGATGACTTGAGCGCGGTGTGTTCGGCTATAGCATCTACAACTGCTCCTACTGCAGTTGAACGGCGTGGACTGAGGTACGTTTTGGATCGCACCGGCTCAAATCGCCCAGTGTTAGTTCGGTTGATCGCTACAATTGTGGAAAACCATACTGTTGGCGAGGTTACAACCGATACCCTTATTTCTGAAGACCTTAGCGATTATTTGCGTGACCGTTTATTGGAAGATCGCCTATTACCCCAATCTAACCCTGAGACAGTTTTATTGCCCGCAACGGTGGATGAAACTGTCCATGCAACTGCAGTAATTTTAGCCACAACACCTGCTAATTTTACGCAAACAGTAAATGCAGCCACCACCATGTTGACAAATCTGGGACAGCGGGCAGATTCTCGTTGGTGGGCGGAGCATATTGTGACGATGCTGTCTCTAATGGGCTGGCTTACATCTGATGAAAACACGCTGGTCGCCGTCCATGACGTGGTTGTTGATCACGTTGTCGAAAGCGTTATATTTCTGAATGGAACCGTGACGCATTCCGGTAATTTAAATTTACTCCTTGATGCATCAATAGCCAATCCCCGCATGTTGGGTAACGCTTTAGTCACTCTTGAACGCATATATGACGAGCGTGCTGCCCGAGATCATATAAACACATCTTTACGGGATAGTGTGGAATTGTGGCTCAGTGAGCGTTCTACTGTGATCCTAAACATGGTTGCTTCGGATCCCGCCGACGGGGCCGCCACTTTGTCTTCACTTATGACTACGCCTCTATTGTCTGGCCCCGAAATTCCATGGGTTACTCTTGTGAAACCGTTCCTAAGCGAAGTCGATTTGCATCCAGCAGTCGGAGAAATGCTTATAGTTGCCGCGAGGAATCTGCCTGATAATTTTAGTCGCGAAATTGTTCAACCCTCTTTGAGCTGGCTTTCCTGCAATGACACAGATACTGCTGAACGGCTGTTGCGGCATCTGCTCGACCGAGAGGTATTTTCTCCCGAAGAAAAAGCAGAGTTAGTTGAACGTGCTTACTTCTGGACAGTCAATCATCTTGACTACACTGGGGTAGATTTTCTTCTAACTCGTCTTCTTAAATCACCCTATCTTGATGATCTTCAGGCGTTGGATACCGTTAATCGTGCCCTCGCCTGGCTTGAGCGACACGGAACGCGAGCATATGCATCTCATTTGTTAACTGCTCTATTGCGCCGCACCGACCTTGATATTAAACAAGCAATTAGTGCAGTCCGCATAAGTGAAGTTTGGATCAAACGCAATGCTACGCACGCCGCCTGTTCGTATGTTGTTCCTGCTTTTCTGAGAAGACGTGAATTATCGCCTGTCCAGCTTGGTATGGCAGCCGACTTGGCCATTAAAATGTTAGTCGGAAACTCTGGTTCGGAGAGCAATTATCTTCTGGAGGCGTTACTGAGTCGGGAGGATCTGGAAAAAAAGACTACCGCGGCCGCACTAACAGAATCTTTCGTTTGGTTGGACCGCTACAGTGGTTTAGAGGCTATATACCTTTTGCAGGTATTGGTGGGGAGGACGGATCTAGGAGAGAGGGACACTGCGGCCGTGCTGGCGGCCGCTCACGCTTGGCTGGACCAGCACCGCGGGCCGGAGGCCAACTACCTCTTGCAGGCGTTGGTGGCGAGGACGGATCTGGGAGAGAGGGACACTGCGGCCGTGCTGGCGGCTGCTCACGCTTGGCTGGACCAGCACCGCGGGCCGGAGGCCAACTACCTCTTGCGGGCGTTGGTGGCGAGGACAGATCTGGGCAAGAAGGACACTGCGGCCGTGCTGGCGGCTGCTCACGCTTGGCTGGACCAGCACCGCGGGCCGGAGGCCAACTACCTCTTGC
>NZ_JBISWJ010000114.1:0-5801 GCF_044462225.1 Kocuria kalidii
CGCCGGGGTGCCGGTGGGGAGGGCGTCGATGAGGGCCTTGAGGTCGGCGAGGTCGTGGTCGGTGAGGTCCTGGAGCGGGGGGCGCACGCCGCCGGCGTCGCGGCCCACGGCCCGCAGCCCGGCCTTGACGATGGAGACGCCGTAGCCCTTCGCCCGGTCGCGGATCTCGATGTAGGGCAGGACGAACCGGTTGAGCTTGTCGGTGACCGCCGCCCGGTCCTGGGCCCGGACGTCGCGGTAGAACTCCAGGGCGAACTCGGGGACGAAGTTGTACATGGCCGAGGAGTAGGTGCTCATGCCCAGCTGGAGCAGGGGCAGGGCGAAGGTCTCCGCGGTGGGCAGCCCGCCGAGGTAGAACAGGCGGTCCCCGTTGGCGGCGTAGACCTTCGTGAGGTGCTCGATGTCGCCGATGCCGTCCTTGAACCCGATGAAGTTCTCGTGGCGCTCGGCGAGGCGGGCGATCGTCTGGGCGGAGTAGACGGCGTTGGCCCGGTTGTAGGCGATCACCCCGAGGTCGGTGGCCGCGCAGACCGCCGAGGCGTGGGCGAGCAGTCCCTCCTGGTCGCACTCGGTGAGGTAGGGGGGCAGCAGCAGCAGGCCTTCCGCGCCGGCGGCGGCCGCGTCGTGGGCGTTGCGCACGGCCTGGGCGGTGTTGCCGGCCGCCGGGGCGAGCACGGGGACGGTGTCCCCGACCTCCTCGACCGCGGCCCGCACCACGGAGGCGGTCTCCTCCGGGGTGAGGGAGAAGCCCTCCCCGGTGCCGCCGGCGGCGAAGAGCCCGGCCACCGGGAAGGAGGCCTGCCAGGCCAGGTGCTGCCGGTAGGCGGTCTCGTCGAAGAGCAGGTCGGCGTCGAACGCGGTGACGGGGAAGGACAGCAGGCCGTCCTTGAGCTTGTCCGCCAGTTCCTGGGGAGTGTGTGTGGCCACGGTCGTCATCCTTTGCGTGGGTTGTCGTGAGGCGGTCCGCCTGTGAATCACGTCTCACCCTAGGGAGCACTTTTGATGCTGTCCAAGGCCATTTTTGAATGGAGTCATGCGCTGAAAGCATCACCGGACCGGTCCGTGCGGCGCGGTGGGGCGCCGCGCAGTCCACTGCGGCTCAGTGCAGCTGGGTGCGCAGGAGGTCGAGCAGGTGGTGCAGGGCGGGGTTCCGGGAGCTGCGGTCCCACAGGGCGTGCAGCTCGACGGAACCCGAGGAGCTGCTCGCCAGCCGGTGGTAGGAGACGCCGTCGATGCCGAGCAGCCGGGCGGACTCCGGGACGAAGGCGACCCCCCGCCCCGCGGCCACGAGCGCCACCATGGTGAGGACCTGGCTGACGGTGTGGACGACGTTGCGGTGCTCCACCTCCACGAGCCGCACGACGTGGTCGTAGAAGTACCGCGCCTTGATCGGGGAGTGCATGATCAGCGGGAGGTCCTTGAGGTCTGCCGAGGTGACGGGCCGCTTGAGGGTGCTCAGCGGGTGGTCGGCCGGGGCGGCGACGTACAGGTCCTCGGCGAGCAGCAGCTGCGACTCGAAGAGCTCGGTGTCGAAGGGCGGCCGGGCCAGGCCGAGGTCGAGGTCGCCGTTCTCGAGCGCCTGCAGCTGCTCGTTGGTCACCAGCTCCTGCAGGTCGACGTCGACGTCCGGCAGCACCTGCTCGATCTCACTGAGCAGCGGGCCCAGGAGGCTGAAGCCGGAGGCTGCCGTGAAGCCGATCCGCAGCACGCCCGACCGGCCGGCGGCGATCCGGCGCGCCAGGAGGGGCGCCCGGTCGGCGGCGACCACCAGCTTGCGGGCCTCGACCAGGAACGCCCGCCCGGCGGCCGTGAGGGCCACGCGGCGGTTGTCCCGCTCCAGCAGCTCCACCCCCACCGTCCTCTCCAGTTTCTGGATCTGGCGGCTCAGGGGCGGCTGCGTCATGTTGAGCCGTGCCGCGGCGCGGCCGAAGTGCAGCTCCTCCGCCACGGCGATGAAGCTGCGTGCCTGGTCGAGCGTGAACATCATGTCCTCCGGGTATTACTCAATGCACGAATTGGCTTGGACAGGCATCATATTCCCTCTTTAGGCTCGGGAATCACTTCGCCTGTGATGCCACTCACAGCCCATGGCGACGCGAGTGCTCTCGCGACCCGGTCGGGCGGTTCCCGTCCCTCACACACTCAGGAGAACCCATGAAGAACACCTCGTTCCGCACGGCGCTCGTCGGCGTGACCGCAGCGACGTCGCTCCTCGCGCTCAGCGCCTGCGGCGGGAACGTCGGCGGGGGCGAGAGCGCCTCCGGTGAGGACTTCCCCACGGACCCCATCACCCTGACCGTCGGCCAGGCCGCCGGCGGATCCACCGATCTCATCGCCCGGGCCGTGTCCGACGCCGCCGCGGTGGACCTCGGGGTCCCGATGCCGGTCGTGAACCAGCCCGGTGCCAACGGGGCCCTCGCCACCCAGGAGGTCGCCGGAGCGGCTCCCGACGGCCAGAACCTGGTCCTGCTCAACGCCTCGCTGATCACCATCACGCCGTTGGCCGTGGGCGAGGAGGAGGCCGTGTCGCTGGACGACCTCGAGGTGCTCAAGGGCCTGTCCCAGGACGACTACGTCATGGTCGCGAGCAGCGAGTCCGGGTTCGAGACCCTCGAGGACGTGGAGGGCGCGTCCGGCTCGTTCAGCTACGGCACCACGGGCGTGGGCACCGGGTCGCAGCTGGCCCAGACCGTGCTGTTCGCGCAGGCCGACATCACCGGGACCGAGGTGCCCTTCGACTCCGGCTCCCCGGCGCTGACCGCCGTGCTGGGCGACCAGGTGCAGGTCGCCACCGTCCAGCTGGGCGAGGCGAAGCCGCAGATCGACGCCGGCGAGGTCACGCCCATCGTGGTGTTCTCCGAGGAGCGCAACGAGTTCCTGCCCGACGTCCCCACCGCCGTCGAGTCCGGCTACGACGTCCCGGTCTCCCAGTACCGGGCGGTCGCCGCTCCCGAGGGGCTTCCGGAGGACGTCAAGGCCCGGCTGGTCGAGGCCTTCGACGCCGCCGTGCAGTCGGAGACCTACCAGGACTTCAACGAGCAGAACCTGCTCACGCCGTGGGAGGTCTCCGGCGAGGAGGTCGAGGCGGAGTGGACCGAGCTCGCCGAGCGCTACGCGCAGCTCGTCGAGGAGCACGACATCTCCCTCGCCGAGTAGGCGAGCCCGGGAGACCCCGCGCCGCCGTGACGACCACCACACCCAGGAGAGCCTCCATGAAACAACACCGCACGGACGACCAGGTCTCGGTCGCCGAGGTCCTGGCCGACGAGGACGCGGCCGCCGAGGACCTCACCCCGGAGCAGCTCGCCGCCCAGTGGGAGGCCGAGGGGCCCCCGCCCGGCGGCCGCATGGCGGCCCTCGGCTCGACACTGGTGGTCACGGTGCTGGCCGCTGCGGCTGCCCTGCTGTCCCTGCGCATGGGACTGGGCACGCCGCAGCAGCCGGCCCCCGGCATGTGGCCGTTCGTGGTGAGCGTCGTGGCCGTCGTGATCGGCCTCGCCCACATGGTCCTGGGCCGTCGCGGAGGAGAGGGGGAGAAGTTCACGCGGGAGTCGCTGCTGGCCGCCTACGGCCTCGTGAGCCTCGTGGGACTCGTGCTGCTCATGCCCGTGATCGGGTTCGAGATCCCCGCCCTGCTCCTGTCCTTCATCTGGATGAAGTTCCTGGGCGGTGAGACGTGGCGGGCAGCGACCCTCTACTCGGTGCTCGTCGTCGTCGCGTTCTACCTGATCTTCATCACCGCTCTCGGCACGTCGATCCCGCACCTGTTCTGACGGCCGCCGCCACCGGCGGCCACCGACCAAAGGCTCCCGCATGGACTTCCTGCAACCCGCCCTGGACGGCTTCGGCGTCGTCCTTCAACCGACCAACCTCCTGTACTGCCTGCTGGGCGTGACCATCGGCATGCTGATCGGCGTGCTGCCCGGCCTGGGCCCCGCCGCGACCATCGCCATCCTGCTGCCGCTGACCTACGGCATCGAACCGGTGACGGCGATCATCATGCTGGCCGGCATCTTCTACGGCGCCCAGTACGGCGGGACCATCACCTCGGTGCTGCTCCGCCTGCCCGGCGAGGCCAGCTCCGTGGTCACCGTCTTCGACGGCTACATGCTGGCCAAGCAGGGCCGCGCCGGCACCGCGCTGGGCATCGCCGCGATCGGCTCGTTCGTCGGCGGCACCGTCGCGATCGTCGGCCTGACCTTCCTGGCCCCGCTGGTCGCCGGCTTCGCCCTCGACTTCGGGCCGCCGGAGTACACCGCGCTCGCGCTGCTCGGCATCCTGCTGGTGGCGACCATCAGCAACGGCAACAAGTCCAAGGCGCTGATCGCCGCCTGCTTCGGGCTGCTGCTGGCCACGGTCGGCCGCGACATCTTCACCGGGGCCGAGCGGCTCACGTTCGGCAACCTCAACCTGGCCGACGGCATCGACTTCGTGCCCGTCGCGATGGGGCTGTTCGGCATCGGCGAGATCCTCCACAACCTGGAGGAGCGGCACCGCGCGGCCAAGGCCCCCGACAAGGTCTCCAACGTCTGGCCCTCGCGGGCGGACCTCAAGCAGTCCTCCGGCGCCATCGGCCGCGGCTCGGTCCTGGGCTTCTTCCTGGGCATCCTGCCCGGCGGCGGCGCCACGATCTCCTCGATGGCCGCCTACGCCATGGAGAAGAAGCGGGCCAAGCAGCCCGAACGCTTCGGCAGGGGCGCCATCGAGGGCGTCGCCGGGCCCGAGACCGCCAACAACGCCGCGGCGACCAGCTCTTTCATCCCGCTGCTCACCCTGGGCATCCCGGCCAACGCCACGATGGCCCTGATGTTCGGCGCCCTGCTCATCCAGGGCGTCACGCCGGGCCCGCAGCTCGTCCAGCAGGACCCCGAGCTGTTCTGGGGCGTGGTCAACTCGATGTACATCGGCAACATCCTGCTGCTGATCATGTCGATCCCCCTGATCGGGGTCTTCGTGCGCATCCTCAGGGTGCGGGGCGCCATCCTCGCCCCCATCACCGTGCTGATCACGATGCTGGGCGCCTACACGATCAACAACTCGATGTTCGACGTCACCCTCGTCGTGGTCTTCGGCGCCATCGGCTACCTCATGAAGAAGTACGGCTTCGAGCCCGGCCCGCTGGTGCTGGCGTTCGTCCTCGGCTCCCTGCTGGAGTCCAACCTGCGCCGCTCCCTGCTGGTCTTCGAGGGGGACGTCACCGGGTTCTTCACCCGCCCCATCTCGGCGACCCTGCTGCTGCTGTTCGTGCTGGTCGCCGTGCTGCCCGTCATCCAGTCCGCCCTCCGTCGTCGCAGGACCTCCGGGCCGTCCCTCGAGGGACCGGCCGCCGAGGACCCCGACCGCACCCCTGTCAAGGAGAACTCATGAGCATCCTCGTCGGTTACGTCCCCACTCCCGTCGGCGAGGCCGCCGTCGAGGCCGCCATCGAGGAGGCCCGACTCCGCGGCGAGCAGCTGCTGATCGTCAACTCCGTGCGGGAGGGGGCCCTGGCGGACAGGACGGTGGCCTCCGACGACGACCTCCGCCGCGTCACCGACGCGGCGACCACCGCCGGGGTGGCCCACACCGTGCTCCAGCCGTCCCACCGGGACGACCTCGCCCAGGAGATCCTGGACCTCGCCCGCGAGCACGACGTGTCCCGGATCGTCATCGGCCTGCGCCAGCGCTCGCAGGTGGGCAAGTTCATCATGGGCTCGCACGCCCAGCGCATCCTGCTGCAGTCGGACCGCCCGGTCCTCGCGGTGAAGGCCGGGGAGACCCACCTCTGAACCGGTGACCAGCACCACGCGGCGCCGCCGCCG
>NZ_JBISWJ010000115.1:0-77541 GCF_044462225.1 Kocuria kalidii
CCGGCGGCGGCGCCTCGGGCGTGCCCGGGGTCAGGCGCTCTCGCGCCGCACGATCTCGCCCACCACGTGCTCCACCCGGGCCTCGTCGTGGCTCAGGGCGATGTCCGCGGCGTCCCGCCCGATCTGCTCCAGGGGGAAGCGCACGGTGGTCAGCCCGGGGGAGAAGTCCCGCAGGTTGGGGATGTCGTCGAAGCCGGCCACCCACAGGTCCTCCGGCACGCGCAGCCCGGCGTGCCGGAAGCCCGCGATCGCCCCCAGCGCCATCACGTCGTTGCCGACCACGACCGTGAGCCCGCGCACGGCGCCGGGTCCGAGCCGGTCCACCAGCGCCCGCGCCGCCTCGTAGCCGCCCTGGCTGTTGAAGTCCTCCGTGACCTCGGCCTCCGGCTCCAGTCCCGCCCGCTCGAGGGCCGCCCGGAAGCCCGCCCTGCGCTCCGCCGCGCTGGCCAGCTCGACCGGTCCGCCCAGGTGGGCGAAGCGGGTGCGGCCCGTTCCCACCAGCATGTCCGTCAGGTCGGCGCCGGCACTGCGGTTGTCGATGGTGACCGCCCCGGCGCCCTCGAGCCAGGCCTGGCCGATGGTCACCACCCGGCCGCCGTTCCGCTGGTACCGGGAGAGCTCGGCGAGCAGCCGGGGGTCGATCTCCCGCCGCCGCGAGCCCGCCATGATGATCGCGTCGGTGCGGTGGGCGGCGAAGGCCGCGACGGCGTCGAGCTGGTCGGTGCCGTCGGTCGCGGCCAGCAGCAGCTGGTGCCGGTCCGCACGAGCCCGGCGCTGCACGCCCTTCGCGATGGAGGAGAAGTAGGGGTCGGCGATGTCGTGGACCACGAGCCCGACCAGCCCGGTGGTCGACCGGGCCAGGGCCTGGGCCTGGGCGTTGGCCACGTAGCCGAGGGCCTCCGCGGCGTCCCGGACGCGCTCCGCGATGTGCTCCGCCGGCCGGCGGTCCGACCCGTTGAGCACCCGGGACGCGGTGGCCAGGGACACCCCGGCCTGCCGGGCCACCTGGGACAGGGTCACTGCGCTCATCGTCCGGTCCTGCTTCCTCCTCACCGCACCCGGT
Source organism: Kocuria kalidii (assembly GCF_044462225.1). Classification (NCBI taxonomy): domain Bacteria; kingdom Bacillati; phylum Actinomycetota; class Actinomycetes; order Micrococcales; family Micrococcaceae; genus Kocuria; species Kocuria kalidii. Next base: position 1,064 of record NZ_JBISWJ010000115.1, read on the forward strand.
GGGCGTCTCGTCCCGCGGCGCCGGGCGAGTCCGGTGGCGAAAACGTGTTGACAGTCACACTGAGCCAACCATAGAGTGGAAAGCGCTTTCCTACCAATTTCCCGAATCATCTGGAGTTGATGATGTCCGAACCCCGAGTTCTCCGCATCGCCATGAACGGCATCACCGGCCGCATGGGCTACCGGCAGCACCTGCTGCGCTCGATCCTGCCCATCCGGGACCAGGGCGGCATCACCCTGCCCGACGGCAGCCGCGTGACCGTGGAGCCGGTCCTCGTGGGCCGCAACGAGGCCAAGGTCGCCGAGCTGGCGCGCCGCCACGGCGTGGAGCAGTGGACCACCGACCTCGACGCGGTCATCGAGGACCCCACCGTGGACATCGTCTTCGACGCCTCCATGACCAGCCTGCGGGCGGAGACGCTGAAGAAGGCCATGCGCGCCGGCAAGCACGTCTACACCGAGAAGCCGACCGCCGAGACCCTGGACGAGGCGGTCGAGCTGGCGCAGCTCGCCCAGGAGCGCGGCGTCACCGCCGGCGTGGTGCACGACAAGCTCTACCTCCCCGGCCTCGTCAAGCTGCGGCGGCTCGTGGACGAGGGCTTCTTCGGCCGGATCCTGTCCCTGCGCGGCGAGTTCGGGTACTGGGTCTTCGAGGGCGAGCACCAGGAGGCCCAGCGTCCGTCCTGGAACTACCGGCGGGAGGACGGCGGGTCCATGACCACCGACATGTACTGCCACTGGAACTACGTCCTCGAGGGGCTCGTGGGGCCGGTCCGGTCCGTGACCTCGAAGGCCGTGACGCACATCCCCGCGCGGTGGGACGAGCAGGGCCACGAGTACCCGGCCACCGCGGACGACGCCGCCTACGGCGTCTTCGAGCTCGAGACCCCCGAGGGCGATCCCGTCGTCGCGCAGATCAACTCCTCGTGGGCCGTGCGCGTGTACCGCGACGAGCTCGTGGAGTTCCAGGTGGACGGCACCCACGGCTCGGCGGTCGCCGGGCTGAACAAGTGCGTGGCCCAGCAGCGCGCCCACACGCCCAAGCCGGTCTGGAACCCGGACCTGCCCGTCACCGAGTCCTTCCGCGACCAGTGGCTGGAGGTGCCGGCCAACGCCGAGCTGGACAACGGCTTCAAGGCGCAGTGGGAGGAGTTCCTGGCCGACGTCGTCGCGGGGCGCGAGCACCGCTTCGGGCTGCTCTCCGCCGCCCGCGGCGTCCAGCTGGCGGAGCTGGGCCTGCGCTCCTCGGCCGAGCGCCGCACCATCGACATCCCGGCGATCGAGCTGTCCCCGGCGGGGCACCGGACCGCCGAGGCCGTCCGATGAGCGCCGTGCTCCTGCCGGACGGCAGCGGCTCCCTCGTCGAGCACGTGCTCTCCGGGCCGGGAAGCTGGACCCGGCCGCAGGCTCCCCTGTCCGCGCGCAAGGCCTACGCCGCCGCGCACGTGGTGCCGCTGGCCCTCGCGGACAACACCCCCGGCGCGCCGGCGCAGCTCGACTGGGACGCGACCCTGGGCTTCCGCCACGACATCTGGTCCTACGGCCTGGGCGTCGCCGACGCCATGGACACCGCCCAGCGGGGCATGGGCCTGGACTGGCCGGCCACCCAGCAGCTGGTCCGGCGCTCGACCGCCGAGGCCTCGGCGGCGCTGAGCAGCGGGAACCCGGCGCTGGAGGGCCGGACCGTCCGCGACCTCATCGCGTGCGGGGCGGGGACGGACCAGCTGGACCCGGCGGGCGTCACGGCCGGCGAGGCCGGTCTGCGCGCCGTGGTCGAGGCCTACCGGGAGCAGCTCGAGGTGGTCGAGGGCGCCGGGGCGAAGGCGATCCTGATGGCGTCCCGCGCCCTCGTGCGGGCCGCCCGCGGCGCCGACGACTACCTGCGGGTCTACTCCCAGCTGCTCGGCGAGGCCCGGCACCCGGTGGTCCTGCACTGGCTGGGCACGATGTTCGACCCGGCGCTGGCCGGGTACTGGGGCAGCGACGCGGTCGACACGGCCACGGAGACGTTCCTCGAGCTCATCCGGTCCCACCCGGGCAAGGTGGACGGCGTCAAGGTGTCCCTCCTGGACGCGGCCCACGAGACCCGGCTGCGGGCGGTCCTGCCCGACGGGGTCCGCCTCTACACCGGCGACGACTTCAACTACCCCGAGCTCATCGACGGCGACGGCAGCCGCCACTCCGACGCGCTGCTGGGCATCTTCGCGGGCATCTACCCGGCGGCGTCCACCGCGCTGCAGGCCTACGACGCCGGGGAGCCGGGGCGGGCGCGCGCGATCCTCGACTCCACGGAGGCCCTGGGGCGCCACGTCTTCACCGCCCCGACCTTCTACTACAAGTGCGGCATCGCGTTCCTGTCGTGGCTCAACGGCAGCCAGCCCGGCTTCCAGATGGTCGGCGGGCTGCACTCGGGCCGCTCGGTGACCCACCTCGCCGAGGTCTTCCGGCTGGCCGACGGGGCCGGGCTGCTGCTCGACCCCGAGCTGGCCGCGCGGAGGATGACCACGTTCCTCGAGGGGGCGGGCGTGGGCGCACCGGTCCTCGCGTCCGCCGGCCGGACCGGGGGTGCGGCATGAGCGGGGGCGGGTTCCAGCTGTCGCTGAACACCGGCACCACCCGCAACCTCACCCTGCAGCAGGCCGTGGACGCCACCGCCCGGGCGGGACTGGGGCACATCGGCGTGTGGCGCGACCGGGTCGCCGAGGCGGGGCTCGAGAACGCGGCCGGGATGATCTCGCAGGCCGGTCTGCAGGTGTCCAGCCTGTGCCGCGGCGGATTCCTCACGGCGGCCGACGAGGCCGGCCGCCGGGCCGCGCTCGAGAGCAACCGGGCCGCGATCCGGGAGGCCCGCGCCCTGGGCACGAGCGAGCTGATCATGGTGGTGGGCGGTCTGCCCGCCGCCGCCCACGTCCTGGGGGGCGAGGGCGACCGGGCCGACAAGGACGTCGTGGCGGCCCGCGGGCGTGTCGCCGAGCGCCTCGCCGAGCTGGTCCCCTACGCCCTCGAGCACGGGGTGCGCCTCGTGCTCGAGGCGCTCCACCCCATGTACGCGGCCGACCGGGCCGTGCTCTCCACCCTCGAGCAGGCCCTCGACCTCGCGGCTCCGCACCCGGTGGACGCCGTGGGCGTGGTGGTGGACACCTTCCACGTCTGGTGGGACCCCGGGCTGGAGTCCCAGATCGCGCGGGCCGGGGCGGAGGGCAGGCTGGCCGCCTACCAGGTCTGCGACTTCAACCTGCCCATCGCCGCCGACGCCCTGCTCTCCCGCGGGATGATGGGGGACGGGGTGATCGACTTCGCCACGATCGGGCGCTGGGTCGCCGCCGCCGGCTACACGGGTCCGGTGGAGGTCGAGATCTTCAACCAGGAGATCTTCGACCAGGACCCGGACGTCACGCTCGCCGTGATGAAGGAGCGCTGGGAGTCCGTCGTGCTGCCGTCCCTGACCGACGCCCCCGCTCGCACGACCGCCTGACGTGGGGCCGCACGAGCTCGGCGACCGCCCCCGGGTGGTCGTGGCCCCCGACAAGTTCAAGGGCTCGCTGACGGCGGCGGAGGCCGCCGCCGTGCTCGGGGCCGGGGTGCGCCGGCACCGGCCCCGAGCACGGATCCGTGCCGTGCCCCTGGCCGACGGCGGCGAGGGCACGGTCGACGCCGCCGTGGCGGCCGGGGCGAGGCTGCGCCGCACCCTCGTCCGGGGCGCGGTGGAGGGCCGGGTGCGGGCGCGCTGGGCGATGCGCACGACGTCCTCCGGTGCCGCCGCCGCGGTGCTCGAGTCCGCCCAGGCGAGCGGTCTGGACCAGGTGCGCCCGAGCCCCGCCAGCGCCCGGGCGGCGCACAGCTACGGCTGCGGCCAGCTGATCCGCGCGGCGCTGGACGCCGGGGCGACCGACGTCGTCGTCGGCCTCGGCGGCTCGGCGATGACGGACGGCGGCTCGGGCGCCCTCCGGGCCCTCGGCCTGGACGTCCTCGACGACGACGGCGCCCCGGTCCCCCTGGGCGGGGAGGGGCTGCTGTCCGCCGCCCGCCTGGACGTCTCCGGACTGGACCCGAGGCTGCGGTCGGTGCGGCTGCGGCTGGCCGTGGACGTGCGGAACCCGCTGCACGGACCCGACGGGGCCGCCCACGTGTTCGCCGCACAGAAGGGTGCGGACCACGACGTCCGGTGCGAGCTGGACGCCGCCCTCCGGAGATGGGCCGGCCTGCTGGCGGGCCTCGACGGGGCCCGTCCCTTCCTGCTCCCGGGCGCCGGCGCCGCCGGCGGCTTCCCGTCCGGCTTCCTGGCCCTGACCCCGGCGACGCTCGAGCGCGGGTTCGACCTCGTGTCCTCCCTCGTGGGGCTCGAGGAGCAGCTCGCGGACGCGGACCTGCTGGTCGTCGGCGAAGGGTCGATGGACCTCCAGTCGCTGGAGGGCAAGGCCCCCCTCGCCGCCGCCGCCCTGGCCGCGGACCGGGGCATCCCCGTCGTGGCCGTCGCCGGGCGGCTGGCCCTGTCCCCCGAGCAGCTGCGCGGCGCGGGGATCCGCGCGGCGGCCTCGCTCGTGGACGTCGCCCCGTCCGTCCGGGCCGCGCAGGAGGAGGCGGGTCGCTACGGGCAGCTCGCGACGCTCGACGCGCTGCGGCTCCTGGCCGGCGCCCCACCGCCCCCGGGCGAGTCGCTGCCCGTGACCGGGCACGAAACAACCGTAGATTGTGGTTGACGTCACAGTGACCGGCCACTAGCCTGGACGCAACGCCGATCTGGAAAACGCTTTCCCACTCGTTCCGAGGAGATACCGATGACATCGAGTCACATCGTTGCAGGCCCGCTCCGGGGGTCCCGGGCGCGGACGGTCCGGGGGGTGGTCCCGGTATGAGCGCCGTGGAGCAGATCACCCGCGAAGGCCTCCCCGAGGGTCAGCCCACGGGCCGGGACCGGAAGAGGACCCCGCGCCGGACCCGGGCCGACCGGCGGGACAACAAGGCGGCGGTGGTCTTCCTGGCGCCGTGGATCGTGGGCCTCGTGGCCATCACCCTCGGCCCCATGCTGATGTCCCTCTACCTGTCCTTCACCGACTACAACCTCATGCGGGCACCCGACTGGGTCGGGATGGAGAATTTCACCCGGATGCTGGCGGACGAGCGGCTGCACAACTCGCTGCAGGTGACCTTCACGTACGTGTTCGTCGGCGTGCCGCTGCAGCTCATGCTGGCACTGGCCATCGCCATGGTCCTCGACCGGGGACTGCGCGGACTGGCGTTCTACCGCTCCGTCTTCTACCTGCCGTCCCTGCTGGGCGCCTCCGTGGCGATCGCGATCCTGTGGAAGCAGCTCTTCGGCACCTCCGGGCTGGTCAACCAGGTCCTGGCCCTCGTGGGCATCGAGGGCATCGGCTGGATCGCGGATCCGCGCACCGCGCTCGGCAGCCTCATCCTGCTGCACGTGTGGACCTTCGGGGCCCCGATGATCATCTTCCTCGCGGGCCTGCGGCAGATCCCCGCCATGTACTACGAGGCGGCCTCGATCGACGGCGCCGGCAAGATCACGCAGTTCCTCCGGATCACGCTGCCCCTGCTGAGCCCCATCATCTTCTTCAACCTGGTGCTCCAGATCATCCAGGCGTTCCAGTCCTTCACCCAGGCGTTCATCGTCTCCGGCGGCCGCGGAGGGCCGTCCGACTCGACGATGTTCTTCACGCTGTACCTGTACCAGACGGGCTTCGGCCAGTTCGACATGGGCTACGCCGCGGCCATGGCCTGGCTGCTGCTCGTCATCATCGGGGCGTTCACCGCTCTCAACTTCATCGCGTCTAAGTATTGGGTGTTCTACGATGACTAATTCGACAATCGCCTACGACCCCGCTGCGACGGACGAGCAGGGCACCGCCCCGGCGCCTCCCGAGAGCTCGCCGCACGACCGGAAGCGGGGGCCCAGCCCCCGGACGCGGATCCGCGCCCTGCTGAAGCACCTGGCGCTGATCCTCACCGGCGCCGTGATGATCTATCCGCTCCTGTGGATGGTGGCCAGCTCCCTGCGTCCCGACGACATCATCTTCCGCGAGCCCGGGATCCTGCTGCAGACCCTCGAGACCGCGAACTACACCGACGGGTGGAACGCCCTGTCGAGCCCGTTCAGCGTGTACCTGTTCAACTCCGCGGTCGTGGTCCTCGGGTGCATCGTCGGCAACCTGGTCTCCTGCTCCATGGCGGCCTACGCGTTCGCCCGGCTCGAGTTCCGCTTCAAGAAGCCGGCCTTCGCCCTCATGCTCCTCACGATCATGCTGCCGTTCCACGTGGTGATCGTGCCGCAGTACATCCTGTTCTCCCAGATCGGCTGGGTGAACACCTTCTGGCCGCTCATCGTGCCCAAGCTGCTCGCCACCGACGCGTTCTTCGTGTTCCTGATGGTGCAGTTCATCCGCGGCATCCCCAAGGACATGGACGAGGCGGCACGCATCGACGGCGCCGGGCACGCCCGCATCTTCGGGCAGATCATCCTGCCGATGATGGTCCCGGCGCTGGCCACCACCACGATCTTCACGTTCATCTGGACCTGGAACGACTTCTTCAGCGCCCTGATCTACCTGACCGACCCGAGCATGTTCACCGTCCCCGTGGCCCTGCGGGCCTTCGTGGACGCCACCGGGGAGTCCTCGTGGGGATCGCTGTTCGCGATGTCGATCGTGTCCCTGCTCCCGGTGTTCGTCGCCTTCCTCGTGGGACAGAAGTTCCTCGTGAAGGGCATCGCCACCACCGGCATCAAGTAACCGGCAGCACCCGGCCGGGGCCACGCGGCGGGTGCCGGGGCCACGCAGCGGGTCCGGGCGGCGGGGGTCGTCCCCGGCCCGCCCGGGCCGGGGACGACCCCCTAACCACCCTGACCCGGCGCCTCCCGGCCGGACGTCCACCCACCGAACACCCACACGACACCCACCTCCAGAATTCAGGAGCACTCGATGCGCAGCGCACAGCACAGCGGCACGGCCGGCACGGCACAGCACGGCGGACGGACCCGGTACGTCCTGGTCGGCGCCGGCAACCGGTGCGAGATGTACCTCCGCTCGCTGCTGGACGACCACGCCGACGTCGCCGAGCTGGTGGCGGTGGGCGACACCAACCCGGGGCGGGCCGAGCACTACCGCCGCCTGGTCGAGGAGACGGCGGGCGTGCGGATCGACGTCCTCGACCCCGCGGCGCTCTCCCGGGTGATCCGCGAGCAGGCCATCGACCGCGTCCTCATCACCACCCCGGACTTCACCCACGCCGACTACATCTGCGAGACGCTGCGCGCCGGGGCCGACGCCGTCGTCGAGAAGCCCCTGACCGTGGACGCGGAGGGCTGCCGCCGCATCACCGCGGCCGTCGAGGAGACGGGGCGCCACGTGGTGGTGACCTTCAACTACCGGTACTCCCCGCGCAACACCGCGCTCAAGGACGTGATCCGGTCCGGGCGGATCGGCGCGGTCACCTCCGTGGACTTCAGCTGGATGCTGGACACCGTGCACGGCGCCGACTACTTCCGCCGCTGGCACCGGCAGAAGGAGAACTCCGGCGGGCTGCTGGTGCACAAGTCGTCCCACCACTTCGACCTCGTCAACTGGTGGCTCGGGGACACCCCGGAACGGGTCTTCGCCTCGGGCGGGCTCCGGTTCTACGGCCGGGACAACGCCGAGGCCCGGGCGCTCACCGGCGCCCCGGGTCGCGACCCCGTGGACGGCGACCCCTTCGCCCTGGACCTGCGCACCGACGAGCGCCTGAGCCGGCTCTACCTCGACCACCAGCACCACGACGGCTACCGCCGGGACCAGGACGTGTTCTCCGAGGGGATCACCATCGAGGACAACCTGGCCCTCGTGGTGGACTACGCCCGCGGCGCCACCCTCTCCTACTCCCTCAACGCGCACGCGCCGTGGGAGGGGTACCGGGTGGCCGTCAACGGCACCGAGGGCCGCGCCGAGCTGGAGGTCGTGGAGCGGGCCGCCGTGCTGCCCGCGAGCGGCGGCTCCCCGGTCGACCCCTCGGTCACGGTGGGCCCCCACCGGGGCGGGGCCCGCAGCCGCGGCGAGCACCTGACCGTCCAGCGGCACTGGGGCGCCGCGGAGGAGGTCACCATCAGCAACGGCGCCGGGAGCCACGGCGGCGGGGACCGCCTGCTGCTGGCCGACGTCTTCCGGGGCCCCGGCGAGGACCCCTACGGCCGGCCGTCCGGCTACCGGGACGGGGTGGCGGCGGTGGCCGTGGGCATCGCGGGCAACCGCTCCCTCGAGTCCGGGCTGCCCGTCCGGATCGCCGAGCTGGAGCTGGGGGCCGCCGCGGCGGACCGGAGCGAGGTCCCGGCATGAGCCGCATCCTCGTCACCGGCGGTTCGGGCCGGCTCGGGCGCAGCGTCGTGGCCGGGCTCGCGGGGGCCGGGCACGACGTCGTCAGCGTCGACCGGTCCCTGCCCGCCGACCCCCACCCCGCCGTGGAGCACCGCGGCGCGGAGCTCACCGACCCGGGGTCCACGCACGCGCTGATCCGCGACGCCCGCCCGGACGCCGTGATCAACCTGGCGGCCATCGCGGTCCCGTTCAGCGCCCCCGAGCACGTCATCCTGCAGACCAACGCGGTGATCGCGCACAACGTGGCGGGCGCGGCGACCGAGGCCGGCGTGCGCCGGATCGTCATGGCCAGCAGCCCCACGGTGCTGGGCTACGGGTGCCCGGCGGGCTGGCTGCCGCCCTCCTTCCCGCTGACCGAGGAGACGCCGCCCCGCCCGTGGCACGCCTACGGGCTGTCCAAGCACGTGGCGGAGCAGGTGGCGCAGATGTTCGCGGCGGCCCAGGGCGGGTCCGTGCGCTACGCCTCCTTCCGCCCCTGCTACGTGATCGCCCCCGAGGAGTGGGAGGGCGCCCCGACCCAGCAGGGCCACACCGTGCTGGAGCGGCTCGACGACCCCGCGCTCGCGGCGCCGGCGCTGTTCAACTACGTGGACGCCCGCGACGTCACGTCGTTCCTCGAGGCGCTCCTGGAGCGGATGGGCGCGATCACCAACGGTGACACGTTCCTCGTGGGCGCCGCCGACGCCCTGGCCCGGCGCCCGCTCGCGGAGGTCGTCCCCGAGTTCGTCCCGGGCAGCGAGCGGCTCGCCGCGGGGCTGACCGGGACCGCCCCCGCCTTCAGCATCGACAAGGCCCGCCGGGTCCTGGGCTGGGAGCCGGTGCGCACCTGGCGCACCGAGCTCCGGGAGGGCGCGGGGGTCGCCGCGTCCGGGGCGCCCACGGTCACCGGCCGGCATGGAGAGGACACCGCATGAGCATCGCCGCCCTGCACACCGAACTCATCACCGCCCGGCTGCTGCGCAGCTGGGGGCCGGGAGCGCCGCAGAACCACCTGGTCGCCGTCACGGTCGTGGCCGAGGACGGGGCCACCGGGACGGGCTTCTCCTGGACCCCGACCATCGGGGCGACGGCCGTGCAGGCCCTGCTCGACGACGACCTCGCGGACTTCGTACGGGGGCGCACGGAGAACCCCGAGGCCCTCTGGGACGACGCCTGGAAGCACCTGCACGAAGGAGGCGCCGGCCTGACCGGCGTCGCCCTCGCGGGCGTGGACCTGGCGCTGTGGGACCTGCGGGCGCGGCGGGCCGGGCTCTCGATCACGTCGCTGCTGGGCCGGCGGCAGGAGAGCGTGGCCGTCTACGGCTCCGGCGTCAACCTGCACTACGACCTGGACGAGCTGCAGGAGCAGGTGCGCCGGTGGGTCGCCGCGGGCTTCGGCGCCGTCAAGATCAAGGTGGGCAGGGCCGACCTGCGCGAGGACGTCCGGCGCGTGGCCGCCGTCCGCGAGCTGCTCGGGCCGGACCGGGGGCTCATGATCGACGCCAACCAGCGGTGGGACCTGCCCACGGCGCGCCGGGCGCTGGACGCCCTCGCCGAGTTCGGGCCGTCGTGGCTCGAGGAGCCGCTGCGCGCGGACGACCTCGAGGGTTACCGGCAGCTGCGCCGGTTCAGCCGCGTCCCGATCGCGCTGGGGGAGAACCTGCACAACATCTACCGCTTCCGGGACTTCATCACCGCCGGCGCCGTGGACATCGTCCAGCCGAACATCGTCCGGGTGGGCGGCATCACCCCGTTCCGCCGCATCGTGGAGCTGGCGCGCACGCACAACGTGGGGATCGCCCCGCACCTGCTGCCCGAGCTCTCCGGGCAGCTGGCCCTGACCCTCGCCGAGCCGACCATGGTGGAGGTCGTGGAGGACGCCGGGTTCGCGGATCTCGGCATCCTGAGCGGGCCGTCCCCGGTCGTGCTGACGGACTCGCGGCTCGAGACCCTGGACCTGCCCGGCCTCGGCCTCGCGCTGCGGCAGCAGGTGCTGCCCGCCGCGCACGGAGCCGTGGTGTGAGCGCGCGGCGACCCTGACCGCACGTGGGTCCCGGGTGCTGAGCACGAACGGGGTCGTGGAGGTGACCTGCGGGTTCCCCGCCCGGGAGCTGCCCCGGCGATCAACAGCCGACGACCGGCAGCCGACGATCAGCAGCCGCTGACCGCCAGCCGACGGTCAGCGGCCGACGGCGCGGCGCGGCGCGGGACGCGCCGGCGCGCCGCTCAGCGCTCCAGCTCGGCCGGACGGTCCCGGCCCCGGACCCGCTGCACGGGCCAGCGCGGATCCACCGAGAGCGTCCGGACGCCGTCGGGGCCCAGGAGCACCGTGTCCTCGATCTTCGTGCCCGGCGCGGAGGGGTTCCAGGTGAAGGCCTGGTGCTCGTGCACGAGGTCCGGCACCCCGGGGGCGAGCCGCGGGTCCCGCCCGGCGTAGCCGGCCGGGCCGCCCTGGTGGTGCCGGGTCCACTCCTCGGCGCCGAAGCCGTGGCGCGGATAGGCACCGCGGACCACCGGCAGCAGGTCGGCGAGGGGCAGCCCCGGGCGCAGCGCGTCGAGGACGTCCGCCTCCACCTCGGCGATCCTCGCGTGGGCGTCGGCCTCCGCGGGGTCCGCCGGGCCGAACCGCACCCAGCGGGTCACGTTGGCGATCAGCCCGCCGCGCCGGCCGCAGACGACCGCCATCGCGCGCCGGCCCAGCGGACCCGTCGTCGGGAGGGGGTGGCGGTGGAGCAGGCGGTCCGCACCGCTGCACAGCACCACGAGGGGCTCCGCACCCACCCGCACGAGGCCCGCGGTGAGCTCGGCGGCGAGCTCCCGCTCCGTGGTACGGGGGGTGGCCCAGGCCAGGGCGTCGGTCAGCACGGCCGCGGCGTCCCGGCACAGCTGCTCGTAGCGCAGCGCCTCACCGGGCAGCAACGAGGCCCGCGCCGCCCGCAGCGGCGCCGCGACGCGGTCCTCGGAGGCGACGGCCAGCGCACGCGCCCCGGGCCACCAGTCCTCCGGCGCCGTCAGGGACCCGTGCCAGGGCACCTCGTGCCGCCGCAGGCCCGCCGGCAGCTCCTCGGCCACCAGGCGGGCGGACTCGTTGGCGGGAGTCACCAGCTCGTCGCCGTCCCGGTGCACCAGGACCGCAGCCACCGGCGGGCCGGCGAGCGAGACGTGCACACGGGCGCCGTCGAGGTACCAGGACACGGCGGGCTGGCTCTGCAGCAGCACGGCGTCGACACCGTGCTCGTCCAGCACCCGCAGCACCCGCCGGCGCTTCTCCGCCCGCTCCGGGGACGGGGCGCTCACGCGTCCCGGCTCCGGGCCGCGTCCTCGAGCAGGGCCGCCACTCCGGGGGCGTCGAGACGGCCGTCGACGACGAGCACGTGCACCTCCCGCTCGACGGGCCGGTCCGTCGTCGTCGTGACGGTGGCGTCCCAGGCCAGGGCGAGGCCCACCCCCGGGTACCCGGCGTGCCGGACGAACCAGGGGTCGGCGGAGTCGCCGCCGCGCCGCAGGACGAGGGTCGCGGGGCGTCCCGCGAAGTCGGCGGCGAAGGCCAGCCACGGGGACGTGCTGCCGTGCGCGGACTCCTCGCCCGCCGCGTCCGCGGTGAAGACGTCGGCGTCCGCGCAGGCGGGAAGCCGCCAGAAGAAGCCGCCGTAGCCGCCGCCGACCCGTCCGTTGGAACCGGGGCTGCCCAGCCGCACCGGACGGTCGCCGGCGGGGGAGAGGCGGAAGCGCAGTCCGAGCTCCCAGGCGTGCTCGCGCACGGGCCGGAACGTCCAGCGCCGCTCCTCGGTCAGCACCGCGGTGCCGTCCGGGCCGACCCACGCGAGCTCCTCGTCCAGCCGGTCGTCGGCGCGGTGGGCCGCGACGCGGACCACGCGGCCGTGGTCGTCCCGCCACACGTAGCGCTGCGCCTCCCGGGTGTAGGTGCGCCCGCCCCAGAAGTTGACGCCGTCCACGTCCTGGAGGGCCGTGCAGACCCCGAGGTGCCAGACGTGGTCCAGGGGCTGCTGGTCCGTGACGGTGACGCCGCCGAGAGTGCGGACGGGGTGCAGGAACGGGCGCGGCGAGGACGTCGGGGCGACGTCCTCGCCCGTGCGGACCTGCGCGACCTCGCGGTCGTCGACGACGACGCTCCCGCTCGTGGCGGCCGGGCGGGCCCAGGGGGCGCCCAGACCGCTGAAGTCCGACTGGGCCTTGACCGCCCGGGCCGCCCAGTCCTCGATCCCGTCGAGGACGGCGCGCCGTGCGGTGCCGCCGTCCTCGTGCCAGCGCACGTGCCGGGGATCGATCCGGACGGGGTCCGGGGCGGTGCGGACGGCGTCCAGCACCCGCACGAACGCCCCCGTGGAGGCCAGCGGGCACAGCAGCGCGGTGCCCTGGCGCCGGGCGTCGAGCAGGTTCTCGAGCAGGTTGGTGCGCCCGGACTCGACGACGCGCGTGCCCTCGGGGCCCGTGACGGTCAGCCGGTCCTCGGTGTAGTGCAGGACGGCCTGCCCCTCCGTGCCGTCGACGGTGATGAACGGGTCCTGCTGCTCGGCGGCGCACAGGGTCAGGGCGCAGGTGACCGGGACGCCGGACGTCGTGCGCACCCGGACGACCGAGGTGTCGTCCGACTCGATGGCGTTGGCCCGGTACAGCTCGGTGCGCAGCTCGGCGACGTCCTCGCAGGTGCGGGCGCCGGCGATGTGCAGGGCGGTCATGACCGCGTGGGCCAGCGGGTTGGTGACCACGCCGTCCACCACGTCCACGCCGCCGATCCGGCGCCGCCCCGCCCAGGGGGAGCGGGTGAAGTAGTCCGTGTCCCGGGACCACAGGCCGGTGGCGCCCACCGCGCGCAGCCGTCCGATCTCCCCGCTCGCGAGCAGCTCCCGGAGGACCTCCAGCGAGTGGGAGCCGAGGCTCTGGAAGCCCACCTGGACGAGCCGGTCCGCCGCCGCGGCGGCCTCGAGGAGGCGGCGGAACTGGTCGAGGTTGGCCACGGGCGGCTTCTCGAGCAGGACGTCGGCGCCCATGCGCAGGGCGGACAGGGCGAGGTCGTAGTGCGTGTCGATGGGCGTGGAGATCACCACCACGTCCACGTCCAGCCCGGCGGCGCGGGTCTGCTCGAGGTCGCCGAACATCGGCACGTCCGGCCCGAGCGTCCCGTCGTCGGCCCGGCGGTCGACGGCCGCCACCAGGCGGACGCGGCCCTCCTGCTCGAGGCGGCGGATGTTGTCGAGGTGGCGTCCGCCGAAGCCCCCGACCCCCACCAGGCAGACGCGGGCCGGCCCTTCCGGCGGGGTGCGGACGGTGGGGGCGGGAACGGTCTCGGTCTGCACGGAGGATCTCCTGGGGTCGACGGACGGGATCGACGGGCGGGGTCGGGCGGGCGGGGTCGGGCGGGCAGGTCAGGCGGGAGCGACCGCGCTGGACCCCCGGTCCGCGGCCGGGGCGATCCCGTGGTCGAGGCGCTGCCCGCTCCTGGCGTCGAACAGGTGCACGTGGCCCTGCTTCGGCCGGACGTGCGTGGTGGTCCCGGCCCTCGGCGGTGTGCGCCCGTCCACGCGGCCCGTGATCGGGTGCTCCTCGCCGTCGACGGTGGTGTGCCCGTAGACGTACGCGTCGGCGCCGAGCTCCTCGACCACGTCGATCTCCACGGCGAGGCCCTCACCCGCGGGGGCCTGCTCGAGGTCCTCCGGGCGCACGCCCACGACCACGGTCCGCTCACGGGTCGCGCCGAGCACGTCGCGCGGAACGGGATGGACGGCTCCGCCGAACTGCACGCCGCTCTCGGTCAGGGGCAGCTCGAGCAGGTTCATGGCGGGGGAGCCGATGAACCCGGCCACGAAGACGTTGGTCGGCCGGTCGTAGAGGTTCCGCGGGGTGTCGACCTGCTGCAGCAGCCCGTCCTTCAGGACCGCGACCCGGTCGCCCATGGTCATCGCCTCGACCTGGTCGTGGGTGACGTAGACGGTGGTGACGCCGAGGCGGCGGGTGAGGGAGGCGATCTGGGTGCGGGTCTGCACGCGCAGCTTCGCGTCCAGGTTGGACAGCGGCTCGTCCATCAGGAACACCTGCGGGGAGCGCACGATGGCGCGGCCCATGGCCACGCGCTGGCGCTGTCCGCCGGACAGGGCCTTGGGCTTGCGGTCGAGGTAGTCGGTCAGGTCCAGGATCTTGGCGGCCTCCTCGACCCGCCGGCGGCGCTCCTCGGCGGAGATCCTGGCGATCTTCAGGGCGAAGCCCATGTTCTCGGCCACGGTCATGTGCGGGTAGAGGGCGTAGTTCTGGAACACCATCGCGATGTCGCGGTCCTTGGAGGGGACGTCGGTGACGTCGCGGTCCCCGATGCGGATCCGTCCGGCGTTCACGTCCTCGAGGCCGGCGAGCATCCGCAGGGACGTGGACTTCCCGCACCCGGAGGGCCCGACGAGGACGAGGAACTCCCCGTCCGCGATCTCGAGGTCGAGCTTGTCCACCGCGGGCTTCTCGCCGCCCGGGTAGAAGCGGGTGGCGCTGTCGAACGTCACGGTTGCCATGATGTGTCCCTCCACGGGCAGGTGCGTGCCCGACGATCCGAAGTGTGCGGGTGGTCGCCCCGCCGTGCGGGGCGCGTGGAGCCGCGGGNGGGTGCCGGCCGGACGCAGCCGCCCGGCCGGCACCCGCGGAGCGTTCGGGTCAGCTGATCGCCGACTCCATCTCGGCGATCATGCTCTCGGCGGCCTCCTCGGGGGTCGCGCGCTCGAAGAGCACCTCGAGCTCGTAGCGGTAGATGATCTCCTGCAGGGTGCTGAAGCCCAGCGGCGGGACCGGCAGCGCCTCGCCCAGCTCGGGCTGGATCTCCTCGATGAACTCGGCGGCCGCGGTGTCCGCCTCGCTGAGCTCGGGCACCACGGTCTCGCGCACCGTCTGGTTGGCGGGCAGGCCGCGGTCGGCGAGGTTGATCATGCCGGCCTCCTCGCTGTTGACCATGAAGTCGATGAACGCCTTGACCTCCTCCGGGTGCTCGGTGCGGGCGGAGCCGGACATGAACATCGCCGACTTCTGGAAGAGCTGGGCACCGCCCTCGGTGCCGTCCGTGCTCGGGAAGCGCAGCGGGACGAGATCGTTGCCGGACGCCGCGTTGAGGGCGTTCAGCTGGTTCGTCCACCACATGCCCATGGCGGCGCCGTTGGTGCCGGTCAGCGACTGGTCCGGTCCCGGCTCCTGGTCCTCCGTGACCACGGAGGCCGGGGGCAGGGCGCCGTCCTTCATCATCTGGAGCCACATGCCCAGGTAGTCGGCCGCGTCGCTCGCCTCGAAGCCGAGCTCGCCCTCGGGGGTGGTCAGCTCCTTGCCCTGCTGGCGCAGCCAGATCTGGAACCCGGCCGGCTCGTTCGGGCCGCTGGTGCCGTAGGCGTCCGTGTTCTCGGCGATCTGCTGGGAGACCTCGGAGAAGTCGTCCCACGTCCACGTGGAGTCGTCCGGCAGCTCGACCCCGGCCTCCTCGTAGATGGTCGGGTTGGCCAT
This sequence comes from Kocuria kalidii, assembly GCF_044462225.1. Classification (NCBI taxonomy): domain Bacteria; kingdom Bacillati; phylum Actinomycetota; class Actinomycetes; order Micrococcales; family Micrococcaceae; genus Kocuria; species Kocuria kalidii. Next base: position 16,890 of record NZ_JBISWJ010000115.1, read on the forward strand.
CATGGCCATCACGTTGACCCCGGTGGCCACGCCGAAGAGGCCCTCGTCGGTCCGGCCGCTGTCCACGACGCCCTCGTCGAGCTCGCTGACGTCCACGTCGGAGAGGTCCAGCAGCGCGCCGTTGTCCGCGTACTCGCGCAGGTACTTCTCGTCCATCTGGATGATGTCCGGGGCGTCGCTGGAGGCGGTCTGCGTGGCCAGCTTGTCCCAGTAGCCGCTGAAGTCGCCGTACTCGCCGGTGATGGTGACCCCCGGGTTCTGCTCCTCGAAGGCGTCGATGATCTCCTGCGTCTGCTGGTGGCGGGTGTCGGAGCCCCACCAGGCGAAGCGCAGCTCCACGTTGCCGTCGTCCGTGGCGCCGTCCGCGCTGCCGCAGCCGGTCAGCGCCATCGCCGACACGCTGAGGACGGTGGCGGCCTTCGCGAGAGTTCCCGTTCTCTTCATGCTGATCAAGTCTCCTAGGGTCGGGTCAACGCTCTGGAAAGCGTTTTCCAGAGCGTAGCTGTGACCTGCCTCACGGGTCAAGGGATCATCCGGAAATTGTCGGGGCGTGTTGCGGGCGCGGTTCCGGCGGGGTGGGACGGGGAGGCTACGCCGCACCGAACTCCACGCTGTCCGTGGTCCAGGCGCGTGCCTGGCCGCTGAGCGTGACACCCAGCCCGGGGCGCTCGGGCACGAGCATGCGCCCGTCCCGGGTCTCCAGGCGCTCCTCGAAGAGCGGGTCGAGCCAGTCGAAGTGCTCCACCCACGGCTCCCGCGGATAGGCCGCCGCGAGGTGCAGGTGGATCTCCATGGCGAAGTGGGGGGCCAGCCCCAGGCCGCGCTGGTCGGCCAGGGCCGCCAGCCGCAGGAACTGCGTGATGCCGCCGACGCGCGGGGCGTCGGGCTGGATGATGTCGCAGGCGCCGGTGTCGATGAGCCGGACGTGCTCCGCCACGGACGAGAGCATCTCGCCCGTGGCCACGGGGGTGTCGAGGGCCGCCGCGAGCTGGGCGTGCCCCTCGGCGTCGTAGGCGTCCAGGGGCTCCTCGATCCACGTGAGGTCGAACTCCTCGAGCCGCCGGCCGATCCGCAGGGCCGTGGCGCGGTCCCACTGCTGGTTCGCGTCGACCATGAGGGGCACGTCCCAGCCGATGTGCTCTCGGACCCCGGCGACCCGCCGCAGGTCCTCGGCGGAGTCGGGGAGGCCCACCTTGATCTTGATCCCGCCGATGCCCTCCTCGAGGGAGCGGGTGGCGCGGTCCTGGACCTCCTCCAGGGAGGCGTGCAGGAAGCCGCCGGAGGTGTTGTAGGTGCGCACGGAGTCCCGGTGGGCGCCCAGCAGCTTGGCCAGCGGCAGCCCGGCCCGCTTGGCCTTGAGGTCCCACAGGGCGACGTCGACCGCGGCCAGGGCCTGGGTGGCCACCCCGGAGCGGCCCACCGAGGCGCCCGCCCACAGCAGCTTGTCGTACACCTTGGCGATGTCGCTGGGGTCCTCGCCGAGCAGGCCCTCGGCGACCTCCTTCGCGTGGGCGTACTGGGCGGGGCCCCCGGCGCGCTTCGAGTAGCTGAAGCCGACCCCGGTGTGCCCCTGGGCGGTGGCGATCTCGGCGAACAGGAACACCACCTCGGTCATGGGCTTCTGCCGGCCCGTGAAGACCTTGGCGTCCGAGATGGGGGTGCTCAGCGGCAGGGTGGCGGTGGAGAGCTTGACGTGGCGGACGGCGTCCGGGGTGTACGGCATGGCGGGTTCCTCGGGATCTCGGTGACGGCGGTCATGATGAATCGTACAAGTAGATCACTTGTATGACTAGTACGGGCCAGCGGCTCCCGGTGCGGGCGGGCGTCGAAACACTCTGTACATAGTTATTGTGACCTGCGACACTGGCACCGGAACGACTTCAGCCCACGCCCGCGGGCCCGCCCCCGGGCGCGCGATGTGGAAAGGATGTGGCTCGATGCCGATCGACACGCCCGACGCCGGTGCTGCCGCGCTGCTCCGGGACTTCTCCCTCGAGATGACGGGCAAGGACGTGCCGGCGCTCGAGGAGGCGGCCCCCGTGATCCCGCAGGGGACCCGCATCAACGTCACCTTCCTCGGCAACGAGGACCTCGCCATGCGGGTGGCCGCGGCCCGTGCGGTGCGGGAGCGCGGATTCGTCCCCGTGCCCCACTTCTCGGCGCGGCGGCTGCGCTCCCAGGACGAGCTCGAGGAGTTCCTCGCGGCGCTCGCGGAGGTCGGCGCCGCCGAGCACGTCTTCGTGGTGGGCGGGGACCCCGAGACCCCGGAGGGCCCGTATCCGGACTCCCTCTCCGTCATCCGCACCGGCGTGCTCCAGCAGCACGGCGTGCGGGGGGTGGGCGTCAGCGGCTACCCGGAGGGCCACCCCGACATCGACGACGACACCCTGTGGTCCGCGCTGACCGACAAGACGGCCGCGATCCGCGAGCAGGGCCTCGAGCCCGAGATCATCACCCAGTTCGGCTTCGACAAGGACCCGGTGCTGGAGTGGCTGGCCGAGGTGCGCCGCCGCGGCGTGGACGCCCCGGTGCGGGTCGGGGTGCCGGGGCCCGCGGGCGTCAAGCGCCTGCTCGGCTACGCGCGCCGCTTCGGCGTGGGCACCTCGGCCGGCATCGTGCAGAAGTACGGCTTCTCCCTGACCAACCTGCTGGGCACCGCGGGACCGGACCGGTTCCTGCGCGATCTCGCCGCCGGTCACGACCCCGCGGTCCACGGGCAGGTGCTCCTGCACTTCTACACCTTCGGCGGGCTGCGGACCACGGCCGAGTGGGTCCGCGGGTTCGGGTCGGGCGGGCGGACGCCGTGAGCGGCGCCCAGCCGTCGATGCTGCGCCCGGACCACGCCAGCCTCGTGGTGCACGGCCGGGACCAGGCGGGGATCGTCGCCGTCGTCACCGAGGTCCTCGCCCGGCACGGCGCGAACATCGTGGCCCTCGACCAGCACTCCGACGACCCCGAGGGCGGCGCCTTCTTCCAGCGCACGGTCTTCCACCTCGCCGACTACGCGGCCTGCCGTCCCGCCCTCGAGCAGGACCTCGACACCGCGCTCGCGGAGGACTTCGAGCTCGAGTGGCGGCTGACCGACCTGTCGGTGCCGCGGCGGGTGGCGGTCTTCGCCTCGAAGTCCGACCACTGTCTCCTCGACCTCATCTGGCGCCAGCGCCGCGGCGAGCTGCCCATGACGATCTCCATGGTCGTCTCCAACCACCCCGACATGGCCGAGGACGTGCGCGGCTTCGGCATCCCGTTCTTCTACGTGCCCACCGAGGACAAGGCCGCGGCCGAGGCGGAGCACCTGCGCCTGCTGCCGGGCAACGTCGACCTCGTGGTCCTCGCCCGGTACATGCAGGTCCTGTCCTCCTCGTTCCTGGCCCGGGTCGGGGTGCCGGTGATCAACATCCACCACTCGTTCCTGCCGGCCTTCATCGGGGCCGCGCCGTACCGCAAGGCGAAGGAGCGGGGCGTGAAGATCATCGGCGCCACCGCCCACTACGTCACCGAGGACCTCGACGAGGGCCCGATCATCGAGCAGGACGTGGTCCGGGCCTCGCACCGGGACTCCGCGCAGGAGCTCGCCCGGCGCGGCGCGGACGTGGAGCGCCAGGTGCTCTCCCGTGCCGTGCTGTGGCACTGCCAGGACCGCATCATCCGGCACGACCGGCACACCATCGTGTTCTGATCCCGTTCCCGCCCCGCCGGCGCGCCCGCGCCGGCGGGGCACCACCGCAGAGAAGGAGTTCACCGTGGCACCCCGCACTCTCCAGGACGTCCTCGACGCCTCGGACGGCACCGTCGACCTGTTGCGCAACTCGCAGATCGGCGCCTACGTCTACCCGGTCGTCGCGCCCGAGTTCCACAACTGGCGCAGCGAGCAGAAGGCGTGGCGGGAGACCGCCGTCCTCTACGACCAGTCCCACCACATGGACAACCTGTTCATCCGCGGCAAGGACGCGCTGAAGCTGATCTCGGACACCGCGATCAACAGCACCAAGACGTTCCCCGTGAACAAGGCGAAGCAGTACGTGCCCACGACCCCGGACGGCCACGTGATCGGCGACGGCATCCTGTTCCACCAGGAGGAGGACGAGTACGTCTACGTGGGCCGCGCCCCGGCCGCCAACTGGCTGCTCTTCCACGGGGAGACCGGCGGGTACGACGTCGACATCGAGGTCGACCGCCGCTCCCCGTCCCGACCGATGGGCAAGCCCGTGGTCCGGAAGTACTGGCGCTTCCAGATCCAGGGCCCCAACGCGTGGCAGATCATCGAGAGGCTCAACGGCGGGCCGCTCGAGCAGCTGAAGTTCTTCACGATGGACCGGATGAGCGTCGGCGGTGCGCAGGTGCGCACCCTGCGCCACGGCATGGCCGGGGAGCCCGGGCTCGAGATCTGGGGTCCGTACGAGTCCTACGACCAGGTGCGCCAGACGATCCTGGAGGTCGGCGCCGAGTTCGGCATCGTTCCCGTCGGGGCCCGGGCGTACCCCTCGAACACGCTGGAGTCCGGCTGGATCCCGTCCCCGCTCCCGGCCGTCTACACCGGCGAGGGCACGGCGGACTACCGGAAGTGGCTCGGGGCGGACAGCTACGAGGCGACCAACGCGCTCGCCGGCAGCTTCGTCTCCGAGAACATCGAGGACTACTACCTCACGCCGTGGGAGCTGGGCTACGGGTCCTTCGTGAAGTTCGACCACGACTTCATCGGCCGCGACGCCCTGGAGCGGATGGACCCCTCGGCCCAGCGCCGGAAGGCCACCCTGGCCTGGAACGCGGAGGATGTGCAGAAGCTGTTCGCGTCCCTCTTCGACACCGCGGGCCCGGACTACAAGTACTTCGACCTGCCCCTGGCCAACTACGGGTCCTCGAACTACGACGCCGTGGTCGACGCCGACGGCCGCACCGTGGGCCTGTCCATGTTCACCGGCTACAGCTACAACGAGCACAAGGCCCTGTCGCTGGCCACCGTCGACGCGAACGTGCCCGATGGCACCGAGCTGAAGGTGGTCTGGGGCGAGCCCGACGGCGGCAGCCGCAAGACGACCGTCGAGCCCCACGAGCAGCTCGAGGTCCGCGCGGTGGTCAGCCCGGTGCCGTACTCCGAGGTGGTGCGCAAGGAGTACCACGGCGGCTGGCGGACCGCCTCGGCCCAGAAGGGCTAGCCGAGGAGCCGTCCGAGGGCCCGCTGGACGGGGCCGGGCTCCCACCGTCCGACGCCGTCGACGACCCCCACGGGGTGCACGCCGGCCACCGAGTTGGTCACGAACACCTCGGTGGCGCGGGCGAGCTCCGCCCACCGCACGGGGCGCTCGTGCACGTCCGCCCCGGCGTCGCGCAGCGCCGCCAGGACGCGGGCGCGCACCACCCCGGGCAGGATCCGGCCGTCCGCGGGCGGGGTGAGCACGGCGCCGTCGACGACGACGAAGATGTTGGCCCGGCCCGTCTCCAGGAGGGTGCCGTCCTCGTCCACGAGCAGGGGGTCGCAGCTGCGCGTCCACAGCCCGGACTCCGGCTCGTGGGCGAGCGCCCGCCGGTCCGCCCACTTGTGCTCGCCGAGCCCACCGGGCAGCCGCAGGGGCACGAGCCGCCACGGCGGCACCGGCTCCGGCGGGAGGGCCGTCGTCGTGACCGTCACGGTCAGGGCCCCCTCCGGGGCCGGGGCCGCGGTGATCCGCAGCCGGTGGGGGCCGGGCAGCCCGGAGGCCCGGCCCTCCACCTCGGCGCGGACGCCCGGGGGCAGGGCGGTGCCGTAGCAGGCGAGGCAGCTGGCGCCGAGCCGCCCCAGGTGGGCGTCGAGGTCCACGGGCCTGCCCCCGCGCACGAGCAGCGTGGTGAAGACCCCCTCCGCGCGGATCGCCGGGAGGGCCGGCAGGGCCGGGAGGGCCGACGGGGCTGACAGCGCCGACGGGTCGGCCGCGGCGCCGTGCCCGTCCCAGTCCTGCCGGAGGTCCTCGTCCAGCACGGCCCCGACGGCGTCGAGCAGGGGCACCGCCTTCACGAGCGTCTCGTGCGTCTCGTCCGCCGGGTCGGAGTCGGCCACGATCCCGCCGCCCACGCCCAGCCGGACCCGGTCACCGGTGAACTCGAAGGTGCGGATCGCCACGTTGAGCACGAGACCGGCCGGGCCCGCGAACCCGATCGCCCCCGTGTAGACCTCGCGGGCCGCGGGCTCGAGCGCGTTGACGATCTCCATGGCCCGGATCTTCGGGGCACCCGTGCAGGAGCCGGGCGGGAACGTCGCCCGCAGCAGCGCCCCGTCCCCGAGGCCGGCGGGCAGCCGGCCGTGCACGTCCGCGACCAGGTGGTGGACCCCGGTGTGGGGCTCGACCCGGGGCGCCGCGGGGGCCCGCACCGATCCGGGGAGGCACGCCCGGGAGAGGTCGTTGCGCATGAGGTCCACGATCATCACGTTCTCCGCCCGGTTCTTCGCCGAGGCGTGCAGGGCCGCGGGATCGCTCGCGGCCGGCGCGGTGCCCTTGATCGGGGAGGTCAGGACCGTGCGCCCGGTGCGGCGCAGGAACAGCTCCGGGGACAGGCTGGCGACCGCCCCCGCCGGGAGGCGCAGGAACGCGGCGAAGCGCGGGGCCAGTGCCTCGTGCCCGGCGCAGAACAGGTCGAGGGGATCGCCCTCGAAGCCGGCCTCGAGACCGCGGCAGACGTTGGTCTGGAAGACGTCGCCGTTCCGGATGTGGCCCAGCACCGCGGCCACGGCCGCGGCGTGCTCGGCCGCCGAGGCGTCGGCCGCGAAGGGCCCGCACCGGTAGGCGGCCGGAGCGTGCGGGGCGTCCGACGCCGACCGGGCGAGCGCCCGTGCGGCCGCCACCCGGGCCGGGTCCGTGCCGGGCAGCCAGGCGAGGACCCAGGCCCCGTCCGCGGCGCGGTGGCGCAGGACGTGGTCGTAGTACCCGAGACGGTGCTCCGGGAGCCGCAGCGGGCGTGGCGGGGCCGGAGGCAGCCGCTCGAGCCGCCGGGCCAGCTGGTAGCCGAGGTAGCCGATCCAGCCGCCCCCGAACGGGGCCCCGGGACCGTCGGCCGCCGGGTCCTCCGCCCGGGGATCGCTTCCCGCCGGGTCCTTCCGCCTCGGGTCGTCGTCCGTCGTGCTCGGATCCTGCGGATGGCGGGCGTCCAGGGCCGCGAACGGATCCTCCTCCTCGCCGAGCACCCGGAGCGGCCGGAAGCCGATCAGGGCGTCCCCGTCCTGCCAGTCGCCGAACAGACCCACCAGCCCGGGTTCGTCCCGCAGCGCCCGCAGCATCTGCACCGGTGTCAGGGACACCCCGGTGAGGATCTCCTCCCGCGCCATGCCGGCCTCAGCCGTTCCCCGGGACAGCCGTGGGCGTCCCGCCGCCGGCCTCCGCCTCGAGCCGCCACCGGGAGTTCGCCAGGTGCGCGCGCATGGCGGCCGACGCGGCGAGCGGGTCCCGGGCCCGGATCGCGTCCAGCACCGACCGGTGCTCGGCGGCGACCCGGGCCGCGCGCTCTCCGCCGCTCCCGGGGGCACCGTCCAGCCGGCGCGGCGGCATGGTGATCATGGCCGGCCCGAGACCGGTCAGGGCGTCCACGTAGTAGGGGTTGCCGCTGGCCTCCGCCACGGTCCGGTGGAAGTCGAAGTCGTTCTCCAGGGACGCGGCCGGGTTGTCGACCTCCCGCTCGGAGCGGGCGAGGGCGTCCTCCATCCGGGCGAGCTGGTGCTCCTCGCGCGCCGTGGCCGCCAGCGCCGCCGCCTCGGACTCGACCCCGGTGCGGAAGGCCAGCAGCCGGCGCCGGTCCTGCAGGGTGCGCACCGGCCGGCTCGTCCCGCCGGGCGTGGCCGGAGGGGTCAGCACGAAGCTGCCGCTGCCCCGCCGGGTGTGCACGAGCCCCTCGGCCTGGAGCCGGGCGACGGCCTCGCGCACCACCGTGCGGCTGACCCCGTGCTCCGCGATCAGCGTGCTCTCGCTGGGCAGGCGCTCGCCGGGGGAGATGCGCCCGTCGACGATGCGCGCCCGGAGGTCGTCGACGAGGGCGGTGGTGAGGTTGCGGCTCATGGGGACATGATCCCACCCGGGCGCGGTGCCCGCCGCCCGGGTCTTCCGGGGCCCGTTCCCGTGGAAGCGCGGGCGCCGCGGTTATCGGTCCGCGATAACCTTCCTTGGCGGGCCGAGCACCGGGCCGTGACACTGGCATCGAGAGCCCCGGGACGCCCGGGGCGTCCGCGAGGAGGGAGCAGGGATGATCTTCATCGTCGTCAAGTTCAAGGTGAAGCCGGAGTGGGCCGACCGCTGGATCGACTTCTCCGAGGAGTTCACCGAGGCCACCCGCGCGGAACCGGGCAACCTGTGGTTCGACTGGTCCCGCAGCGTGGAGGACCCCCACGAGTTCGTGCTCGTCGAGGCCTTCGAGGACGACGGCGCGGGCCCGCACGTCGACAGCGACCACTTCAAGGAGTTCACGGCGGCCGCCCCCCAGGCGCTGGTGGAGACCCCGCAGATCGTCAGCGAGCAGATCTCGGCCTCGGGCTGGAACCGGATGGGCGAGATCACGGTCGACTGAGCGCCCGCTGACGCGCCGCCGGCCCGGGAGCGGACGCCCGGGCTGTTGGCACGTGCAACCCGGCACGCCACAATGTGAGGCATGACCGCACACGAGACCGGCATGGCCTCCGTCCAGAAGGCTTTCGCCCTGCTGGACGTGGTCGCGGGGGACCCCCGCGGAGCCACGGCCAAGGACATCAGCACCGAGCTCGGGATCCCGCTGCCCTCGGTCTACCGGCTGCTGCAGACGCTCGTGGCCTCCGAGCACGTGGTGCACCTCAGGGACCAGCGGCGCTACGGCCTGGGCTACAAGGTCCACGCCCTCGACACCTCCCTGCGCCAGCAGGTCGGCACCCCGGGCACCGTGCGGCGGGCGGTCCGGGAGCTGCACGCGAGTGCGGACGCCGCCGCCTACTTCGCGGTCTACCGCGGCGACGCCATCGTGCTGGCGCACGTGGCCGACTCCCCGCGCCGGCCGCGCATCGATCCCCTGGACTTCGGGTTCACCGACGCCGCCCACGCCACGGCCTTCGGCAAGATCCTGCTCTCCCGCATGGACGACGACGAGGTGGCGGAGTACCTCGACCGCCACGGGATGCGCCCCCTCACGGAGCGCACGCTCACCACGCCGGAGCGCCTCGGGCACGAGCTCGGGCGCGTGCGCGCGGAGGGCATCGCCACGGAGCGCGAGGAGTTCGTGCCCGGCGCCTCGTGCCTGGCCGCGCCGGTCGTCGACGCGGCCGGCCGCACCCTCGGCTCCGTGGCGGTGTCGCTGCGGCCCTCCGACTTCGAGCGCAGGCACCGCACGATCGCACCCGTCCTGCGGGACGCCGCGGACCGCGTGGGCCGGGCCCTGCGCGCGGCGGAGGCCTGCCCGGCCGGCCCTGCGGCCGGCTGAGCAGACCTCCGCGCCCAGGCCGCTACAGGTGGCGCCCGGCCAGCTGCTGCGCGATGTAGTCCGCCTGCCGGACGGCCAGGGCCACGATCGTCAGCGTCGGGTTCGCCGCCGCGCCGGTGGTGAACAGCGAACCGTCGGAGACGAAGAGGTTCGGCACGTCGTGGGTCTGGCCGAACGCGTTGGTCACCCCGTCCTCGGGGCGCTCGCTCATCCGCGCCGTGCCCATGTTGTGGGTCGCCGGGTAGGGCGGGGTGTGGTGCACGGAGGTCGCGCCCACGGACTCGTAGAGCAGGGACGCCTGCTGGTAGCCGTGGTTGCGCATCGCGACGTCGTTGGCGTGGTCGTCGAAGTGCACGTTCGGCACGGGCAGCCCCAGGTGGTCCGTGACGGCCGTGTTGAGCGTGACCCGGTTGGTCTCCTGCGGCATGTCCTCGCCCACCACCCACATTCCGGCGGTGTTCTCGTAGCCGTCCAGCAGGGCCGCGAAATCCGGTCCCCAGGACCCGGGGTCCGCGAAGCTGGCGAGGAACGCGGGGCCCAGGGAGATCGTCTCCATGTAGTACCCGCCGGCGAAGCCGCGGTCCACGTCGTGGCGGGACTCGTCCGCGACGATCCCGGCCATCGTCTCCCCCCGGTACATGTGCACCGGGCGGTCGAACTGCGCGTAGACGGAGCCCGTGGTGTGCCGCATGTAGTTGCGGCCCACCTGCCCGGAGGAGTTCGCGAGCCCGTCCGGGAACAGCGGGGACCCGGAGAGCATCAGCAGCCGGGGCGTCTCGATCGCGTTGCACGCCACCGCCACGAGCCGCGCCTTCTGCCGCTGCACCTGGCCGTCGCCGTCGACGTAGAGCACGCTGTCGACCAGGCCCTTCTCCGTGTGGGTGATCTGCACGGCGTGGCAGTCCGGGCGCAGGTCGAGGTGCCCCGTGCGCAGGGCCTTCGGGATCTCCGAGACCAGCGTGGACCACTTCGAGCGGTTCTTGTCGCCCTGGAAGTTGAACCCGTCCTGGATGGAGGCCGGGCGCCCGTCGTAGGGCTCCGCGTTGGTCCCGTAGGGGCCGGTCGCGTAGTGCCGGTAGCCGAGCTTCTCCGCGCCCGCGGCCAGGACCTTGTAGTTGTTGTTCGCGGGCAGCGGCGGGCGGCCGTGGCGGTGGGTGCTGCCGATCTTCTGCTCGGCGCGGTCGTAGTACGGGGCGAGGTCCTCCAGGCCGATCGGCCAGTCCAGGAGGTTGGCGCCGTCGACGCGCCCGTAGACGCTGCGCGTGCGGAACTCGTGGGCCTTGAAGCGCGGCGTGGCCCCGGACCAGTGGGTGGTGGTCCCGCCGACGGCCTTGACGATCCACGTGGGGAGGTTGGGGAAGTCCCGGGCGATCCGCCACGACCCCGTGGTGGTCCGCGGGTCCAGCCAGGCCATCTGGTGGAAGGCCTCCCACTCGTCGTTGACCCAGTCCTCGCTGGTCAGGTGCGGCCCGGCCTCGAGCAGCACCACCTTGATGCCCTTCTCGGTCAGCTCGTGGGCGAGGGTCCCGCCGCCGGCGCCGGAGCCGATGACCACGACGGCGGAGTCGTCGTCGAGCTCGATGCGGGCGGAGCGCTGCTGGTCCTGGGGCGTGGTGGTCATGCGGTCTCTCCGTGGTCGATGACGTCCGACCCCTTGAAGAGGTCGCTGAAGGGCTCGTCGGTGGTCTCGGCCGCCGGCTTCGCGGCCACATTCCACCCCTCCTTGGGGGCGGCGGTCGCCACCCGGTACCCGAGGGGCCCGCACTCGGTGAGCTCCTCCTCGGACTCCTCGATGCGCGGGTCCGGCAGCCAGTCGAGGTCGTCGAAGCCGCGGTGCAGGTAGCCGCCCTGGGAGAAGGACTCGCCCTCGTAGCCGAAGGCCTCCCACACCTCGGGGTCGTCGTAGAGGTGCAGCACGGTGGTGCGGCGGATGAAGCCGAAGAACTCGAGGTCGGCGATCCGCTTGAGCACCTTGAGCGCGGCGTCGTCCGGCAGCTCCACGAACGGCGCGTCGCTGAGCGAGTTCAGGGTCAGCAGTCCCTGGGTCAGGGCCATCCGGAACCACGTGGAGTTCTCGGCCTCGGCCACGATCTTCTCCGTCATCCGTTCGTACGGGCCGTCCGGGATCCGGGGGTGGGGGAACGCGACCCGGATGACGCGGGTGAGGGTGCGCTTCGCCTCGTCGGTCAGGGCGAGGGCGTTCAGGGCGGAGTACTTCGCGGGATAGACCATGGGTCTCCTCCTCGTCGGCGGTGACGGGTGTAGCTCAGAGTGTGAGCCGGCTCACGGCCGTGGACCAGATCTGTTATCGCAGGGCGAGAATCGCCGTCCGTGAGAGCATGGGCCGACCGAAGGAGGCCGCGTGATCGTCGAACGACTGCCGGAGCACCTGCGCGAGGACGCCGTGTCCCTGTGGCAGGACGCGGGGCTGACCCGCCCCTGGAACGACCCCCGGGCGGACCTGGACCGGGCGCTCGGAAGCGCGTCCTCCACCGTCCTGGCCGCCGTCGAGGACGGCCGTCTCGCCGGCACCGCCATGGTCGGCCACGACGGCCACCGGGGATGGGCCTACTACGTGGCCGTGCACCCGGCCCGCCGGGGCCAGGGGCTGGGCCGTGAGCTGATGGCCGCGGCGGAGGAGTGGGTGGCAGAGCGCGGCATCCCGAAGATGCAGCTCATGGTCCGCACCGCCAACACCGGCACCCGGCAGTTCTACGAGCGGATGGGGTACGCCGTCCAGGACACCGTGGTGCTCGGGAAGTTCTTCGACCCCGAGCGGCAGGCCCGGCAGAGCGGCTGACCCCGGCTCAGCCGAGGGGGTCGGTGACGCCCTCCGGGCAGTCGTAGCGCGCGAAGTCCCAGGCGCTGCGGCGCGCCCCGGCACGGTAGGCGCTGTCCCAGAACTCCAGCACGGCGCCGTGCGGATCGGGCAGCGCCCGCACGTCGTCGTAGCGCAGCACCGCGAGGTGGGCGCCGCCGCGGTCGCTCCAGGACGCGGTCTCCGGCCGCAGGGGCTCGTCGGCCAGCCCGTCGGGCTCCGGGGCCGTGTAGGAGTAGAAGGCCGGTTCCGGGAAGGCCGCGTCCCCGAACCAGAACCCGGAGCTGATGACCTCCCGGGAGTAGGCCTCCCGGGTGACCGGGTCCGTGCCGGGCGGGGGATCCACGAAGCGGTCGGCGAAGCGGGTCACGGTGATGTCGAACGTGTGCCAGAAGTGGTGCACGGGGCTCGTCTTCCCGGACCAGCCGGCGGCGAACTCCTCCAGCAGCAGGTTCACCTGGCCGAGGACCTGCCAGTAGCGGGTGACGGCGGCGGGGTCGTAGGCGGCGTGCTCGGTGTCGGCGCTGAACGGACGCCCGGAGTCGGGCAGGTCGAACGGGTGCGGACGGGCGATGGTCACCTCCACCCCCACCGCTTCCAGGGCGCGCAGCACCCGGGCGTGGAACTCGGCGACGGACAGCCCCGGCAGGGCGAAGGAGTGCCGGGCCCCGGCGGCGGTGCTCACATCGAGGCGGTGGTCCAGGAAATCGAAGTCGATCGCGAAGACCGGGTCCCGTCCCATCGGTCGCGTGGTGATGCCGCGGCCGGTGACGTGGAACGGGACGTTCCACCAGTGGTTGCGGCGCGGCGCGGCCGCCAGCCGCACCTTGCCGACCACCTGGGCGAACCGGTGGACGGTGTCCAGGGTGTCCCGCCAGGACTCGTAGGGCATCTCGGGAAAGGCGACGTGGGTCATGGCTCCTCCTGCGCCCCAGTGTGCGGGCGTCACGCCACGGCGTCCAGGGGGTGTCCGCGGTCCGGCGGAAGTGCCACAGTGGTGCGGGAGGCCGCGGTGGGCGGCGTTCTGCACTGTGGAGGTGGTCGGCATGAGCGACGACGACACGAACGACGACATGAACGACGACATGAACGACGACATGAACGACGACATGAACGACGACATCGACGAGGCCGCCCCGCCGAGCGGCACGGGATGCGCCGAGTGCCTGGAAGCCGGCGGGTGGTGGGTGCACCTGCGCCGGTGCGCCCGGTGCGGCCACATCGGCTGCTGCAACAGCTCTCCGTCCCAGCACGCCACGGCCCACTACGGACAGACCGGCCACCGGTACGTGCGCAGCTTCGAGCCGGGGGAGTCCTGGTACTGGGACTACGCCACCGGCTCCTTCACACAGGGCCCCGACCTCGCCGCGCCACTGCATCGCCCGGAGGACCAGCCGGTGCCCGGCCCCGCGGGGGCCGTGCCTGCCGACTGGCGCCGGCGCATCCACCGGTGAACCGCAGCCGGCGGCGTGGCCGGAGGGCGTGATGGTGGAACCACCCGCTCAGGACGGCCCCGGTACCGCCCCGCCCGACCCCGGTGCCGCGCCGGTCCTGCTGGCCTGGGGGCAGCGGCGGGCCTGGTGGGTGCTGGCCGCCACCGTCCTGGGCTCGGCCCTGACGTTCATCGACACGACCGTGGTGAGCATCGCCCTGCCGTCCGTCGGCGCCGACCTGGGCGCGGGGAGCACCGGTCTGACCTGGGTGGTCAACGGGTACACGCTGACCCTGGCCGCGCTCGTCCTGCTGGGCGGTTCGCTGGGGGACCGGTACGGCCGGCGCCGGATCTTCCTGATCGGCGTCGGCTGCTTCGCGGGGGCCTCCGCGCTGTGCGGCCTGGCCCCGGACGTCACCGTCCTCGTCGCGGCGCGGGCCGTCCAGGGCGTCGGCGGCGCTCTCCTGGTGCCGACCGCACTCGCGATCCTGCAGTCGTCCTTCGCGCCGGGGCACCGCGCCCGCGCCATCGGCGCCTGGTCGGGGCTCACGGGGGTGGCCTCGGCGGTGGGGCCGTTCGCGGGTGGCTGGCTGGTCCAGACCGCGTCCTGGCGGTGGGTGTTCCTGGTCAATCTGCCGGTGGCCCTCGCCGTCGCGCTGATCGCCCGCCGGCACGTGCCCGAGTCGAGGAACCCGGCGGCCTGTCCGCAGCTCGACGTGCCCGGCGCCGTGCTGCTGGTCGCCGGGCTGGGGTCGCTGACGCTCGGGCTGACAGCCGCGGCCGGCGACGACCCGTCGGTACCGGGTGCGGGCGGGGCGCTCGGGGCCGGAGCCGTCCTGCTGGCGGTGTTCCTGGCGTGGGAGCGGCGGGCGGTGTCCCCGCTGCTGCCTCCCGCGCTGCTCGGGCAGCGGCTGTTCGTGGCGGCGAACGTCATCACCTTCCTGGTCTACGCCGGCCTGGGCGCGGTCTTCTTCGTCCTCGTCGTGGCCCTCCAGGTGGGGTCGGGGTTCTCTCCCGTGGCGGCCGGGCTGTCCCTGCTGCCCGTCACCGTCCTGATGCTGCTGCTCTCACCGTCCGCCGGTGCCCTGGTGCACCGGGTGGGCCCGCGACCGCCCATGACGGCCGGCCCCCTGATCGCCGCGCTCGGAGTGCTCCTGCTGGGCCGGGTGGGCCCCGGGGCGCACTACCTCCTGGAGGTGCTGGTCCCGGCCGCGGTGTTCGGCGCCGGGCTGACCCTGCTGGTCGCGCCGCTGACCGCCACGGTCCTCGGAGCGCTGCCCACGGAGCAGGCCGGGCTGGCGAGCGGGGTGAACAACGCCGTGGCGCGCACGGCGGGCCTGCTCGCGGTCGCGGCGATCCCGCTGGTGGGGGGACTCGGGGAGACGGGCCTCACCGACCCGGCCCGGGTGCGCGAGGGGTTCCCCGTGGTCATGGGGGTGTGCGCGGGTCTGCTCACGGCGGGCGGGCTGCTGTCCGCGGTGGTCCTGCGGCCCACGGCGCGGGACCACCCGTGACGCCTTCGTGACGCGACACATCCTTGACCGCCCGATCGGCGCGTTCCTACCCTGAAGCCCCTTGTCGTACGGCGGTGGGGCGTGAAGGCCGGGGCTGCGGGGCGCGGGGGCGTCCGAGGCCCGGCGGGCCGCGAGGTCGCCGGCAGGGATCACGACGTGCGCGTCCGCGCTCGTGATCGCGCACCGGCGCCCGGCCGGTTCGACCGAAAGCAGTGGTGACCCATGCGTCCTCCCGAGAACACCCGCGGCCCCGACCAGCTCTCCTGCGCTCGCGACAGGAGGCGACGGCGCACGCGCCGTGCGGGCTCCGCGCTGGCGCTGGCCGTGCTCCTGGCGTCCGGTCCGGCGGCCGGGGCGGCCACGGTCGCTGCGCCGCAGACCGACGTCGTCGTCGCCGCGCAGGTGCCGCCCGGGCTCGAGGACTTCTACGCCCAGCAGCCCGTGTGGACCGCCTGCGGCGTGGCGGCGGAGTGCGCCCGGGTGCGGGCGCCGCTCGACCACGAGAACCCGGCCGCGGGGCAGATCGAGCTGGCGGTCACCCGGGTGGTGAGCACCGACCCCTCCGCCCGGCAGGGGTCCCTGCTCGTGAATTTCGGCGGCCCGGGCGGGTCCGGCACGGAGTCGATCGAGGCGTGGGCGGCGGGTCTGGACCCCCGTGTCCGGGCGGCGTACGACATCGTCGGCTTCGACCCGCGGGGCGTGGGCAGCTCCACCGCCGTGGAGTGCATCGACGACGCCACGCTGGACGCGATGCGCGCGAGCAGCGTCGACCCCGACACCCCGGAGGGGCTCGCCCAGGCCGTCGCGGCGGCCGAGCGGTTCGCCGCGGCGTGCGCGGCGAACACCGGCCCGCTGCTCGGCGAGGTCGACACGGTCAGCGCCGCCAAGGACCTGGACATCCTGCGGGCGGTGCTGGGCGACGACGAGCTCCACTACCTCGGCTACTCCTACGGCACCTTTCTCGGCGCCACGTACGCCGACCTGTTCCCCCAGCACACGGGCCGGTTCGTGCTGGACGCGGCCATGGACCCGTCCCTCGACCAGGCGGGCGTCGTGCTCGGTCAGGCCGCCGCCTTCGAGCGTGCCCTCCGGCTGTACGTCGAGTCGTGCCTGCCGCTGGACGGGTGCCCCTTCGAGGGGACCGTCGACGAGGGGCTCGCCGAGATCGAGGCCCTGCTCCGGCAGGCCGAGGCGCAACCGCTGCCGACCGCCGACGGGCGGCCGCTCACCGTCGACGAGGCGCTGACGGGTCTGATCCTGCCGCTGTACAACGAGCAGAACTGGTGGTTCCTCACCCCGGCGCTCGCTCTCGCCCTCGACCACGGCGACGGAACCGCTCTGCTGGCGCTGGCCGACGCCTACCACGGCCGGCAGCCGGACGGGTCGTACCCGGGCAACAGCATGGAGGCGAACATCGCGATCAACTGCCTGGACCGCACCGTCGACGCCGATCCGGCCGCCATGGCCGCGATGGACACCCGGCTCCAGGAGCTGGCCCCGACCATGGGCGACTGGTTCAGCCACGGTGCCGTCACGTGCGACGCCTGGCCGCACGGGCCGGTCCGGGAGCCGGCACCCATCGACGCCGCGGGGGCGGGCCCCATCCTGGTCGTCGGCGGCACGGGGGACACCGCCACGCCCTACGCGTGGTCGCAGGCACTGGCCGCGCAGCTCGAGGACGGACGCCTGCTGACCCGGGTGGGTGAGGGCCACGGGTCCTATCTGCGGGGCAACCGGTGCGTCGACGAGACGGTCACCACCTACCTCCTCGAGGGAGTGCTGCCCGCGGAGGAGAGGATCTGCTGAGCCGTGGGGCCCGCCCGCCGGACCCTGCGGCGGAGTGCGGACGGGGCAGAAAGCGGCCGGTACGAGATCGCCCCCGCACCGGCCCAGCCGCCAGGGAAATCAGGAAGATCCGGCGGCTCCGGCCCATCCTACTGAGCGGCGGGTCACGGATCACCACTTGATTTCCGCGACCGCGTCCGGAACGTCGCAGGGTACGGCCCGTGCGTGAACGGCAGGGCTCCGGGCCGTGGACGAGGAGGACATGAAGAACCGTGACGTGCGGCGCCGGTGCGGGGCCGTGGACCGCCTGCACCTCGGCGGAACCGGCCGGGGGCGACCGGCGTCACGGCCGCGGCAGCTCCCGGCCGGCGCCCGCGCGGTGGACCCGGGTGCGCGGACGGCCCGGCAGCTGACCGGCCAGGGACGCGACGAGGGCCAGCCCGAACCCCGCGGCCTGGACGCCGGTGAGCGCCTCGTCCAGCAGCAGCCAGCCCAGGACCGCCGCCGTCACCGGGGTCAGCGGGACCAGCAGGGTCAGGCTCGTGGACGGCACCCGCCGACCGGCGTGGAACCACGCGGCGTAGGCGACGGCGCCGCCGGGCAGCGCCAGCCAGGCGTAGCCGGCCACGGCGGGCAGGTCCAGGACGAACGGACCCGTGTCCAGCAGCGGCACGAGCGGGGCGATCATCAGGCCGCCGAGGACCAGCTGCCAGCCGGTCGCCGCGAGACCGTTCATGCCCTCGGGCAGGCCCCACCGGCGCGTCAGGACCACCCCGGCGGCCATGACCGAGGTCCCGGCGAACGCCGCCGCGAGGCCCAGGGGGTCGAGGGTGACGGTGCCGGCGGACACGGCCACCGAGACTCCCGCCACGGCGGCGAGCGCCCACAGCACCCGGGGGAGGGGCGTGTGCTGCCGGAACGCCAGCAGCAGCAGGGCCGCCGCGACCAGGGGCTGGGCGGAGCCCACGACGGCGGCGAGGCCGCCCGGCAGGCGGTAGGCGCCGATGAACAGCAGCGGGAAGAACGCCCCGAAGTTGAGCAGTGCGAGCACCGCGAACCGTCCCCACCAGGAGCGCGGCGGCAGCTGCCGGGTGAGGGCGAGCAGCAGCAGCCCGGCGGGGAGGGCCCGCAGCAGCGACGCGGTCATGGGCCGGTCCGGGGGCAGCAGCTCGGTGGTGACCACGTAGGTGGTTCCCCACACGACCGGTGCCACGGCACCGAGCAGGATCAGCCGGGCACGGCCGGCCGGGTCGTGGTCCACCGGTGCACCCCCGCTCTGCCTCCGCCCCGTGCGGGGCAGGATGCACCGATCCTACGGTCCGGCCCGCCGGGGATTCGGAGTAGATTGCCACCATGGACGTCCGCGGGAGGCTGGTGAGCACGTCGTCCGTGCTCGCGCTCCTGCTGGGCGGGTGCGCCCCGGAGGGTGCCGGGACCGTGGGGGCCGGCGAACCGCTGGGCGCCCCGGCGGACGCACCCGTGCTGGACGTCGAGGTCGTCGTGGACGACCTCGAGCTCGCGTGGGACGTGGCCCGCACCCCGGAGGGCACCGTGCTGGTCACCGAGCGCGCCGGCCGGCTGCTCGCCCACGACGAGCAGGGCACGCGGGAGGTCGCGGCCGACCTGGACGACCTGTTCGTGGGCAGCGAGGCCGGGCTGATGGGCCTGGAGGTCTCCCCGGAGTTCGCGCGGACCCGGGAGATCTTCCTGTGCCACGCCACGCGGGCCGGTGACGACCGGCCGCGGGACGTGCGGGTCACCCGGTGGCGGCTCGCCGAGGACGCGTCGGCCGCGGAGCGCACCGGGACCGTGGTGGACGGCCTGCCCATCAGTTCCGGCCGGCACAGCGGATGCCGGCTGCGCTTCGCCCCGGACGGCACCCTCCGTGTGGGCACGGGGGACGCGGCCCAGGGCGGGAACCCGCAGGACCCGGAGTCGCTCGGCGGCAAGACGCTCCGGGTCGACCCCGACGGCACGATCCCGGAGGACAACCCGTTCGCCGACCGGGACGGGGCGGCGGCCACCGTGTTCACGCTGGGACACCGCAACGTGCAGGGGCTGGCGGTGCAGCCCGGCACGGACGCGGTGTGGGCGGCGGAGCACGGCCCCGACACCGACGACGAGATCAACGTCCTGGAACCCGGCGGCAACTACGGGTGGGACCCGGCACCCGGCTACGACGAGTCCGTCCCGATGACCGATCTCGAGAAGTACCCGGACGCGGTCGGGGCGGCGTGGTCCTCGGGGCGCCCGACCGTCGCCCTCGGCGGTGCCGTCTTCCTCGAGGGGGAGCAGTGGGGCGCGTGGGACGGTGCGCTGGCCGTGGCGGAGCTGAAGAACACCGGGGTGGGGGTCTACCGGGTCGAGGACGCGGAGGTCACCGGGCGGACCCGCATGGCCGAGCTGGAGAACGAGTACGGCCGGCTGCGCTCGCTGACCCTCGACGACGAGGGCGCCCTGTGGATCACCACCTCGAACGGGGACGGCGACGCCGTGCTGCGCGTCACCCCGCGCCCGGGTGACGGCTGACCGACGCCCCGGTGCTCCGCCCGCGGGAGGATCCGCCGCGCAGCGGATCCGGCCAGAGTGGACCCATGTCCGTTCCTGCGCCCGTGTCCCCCCGCATCGCCGCCCTCGACGTGGCCCGTGGTCTCGCGATCCTCGGCACGCTCGCCACCAACATCTGGATCTTCAGCCACCAGGGCGGCTTCCCGGGCTACCTGGTCGACCCGCTGGCCGGCACCGCCGGGGAGGTCTCGCGGGCGGTCCAGAGCGTGCTGATGGCGGCGGCCAACGGCAAGTTCCTGAGCCTGCTGATGCTCCTGTTCGGGATCGGCCTGGCCGTCCAGCACGCCTCCGCGCGGCGGCGCGGGCTGGCCTGGCCCCGCTCCTACCGGGCGCGGGCGGGGGTCCTCCTCCTGGACGGGCTGCTCAACTACCTGCTGATCATCGAGTTCGACGTCCTCATGGGCTACGCGCTCACGGGGCTCGTCGTGGCCTGGCTGGTGACCACCTCCGAGCGGGCCCAGCGCGTCGTCGCCACGGCGTGCGCGGTCCTGCACGTCGCAGCGATCGGGGCGCTGACGGCCGTCCTCGCCGTGGTCCCCGCCGGGGATCCGGCCGATGCCCTCGCCCGGCCGAACCCCTACGCGGACGGCACCTGGTGGGAGCTCGTGCTGCTGCGGACGGACGCGGTCGTCCTGTTCCGTGCCGAGCCCGTCCTGATCCTCGGCCTGGGGGTCGCCGTGTTCCTGGCCGGACGGTTCCTGTGGCGGGCCGGGCTCTTCGCCCCGGAGGGGGAGCTGTGGCGCCGACGGCTCATGGTCCTGGGGCTCGGGGCGGCCCTCCCCGTGGACCTCGCCCTCAACGTCCTCGGCGGTCAGGCCGGTGCCTTCCTCGCCCGCTACACGACCGCCCCGGTCGTGGCGGCGGGTCTGCTGGCCCTCGTGGCGCACCTCGGCGTGCGCGCTGCCGGGCGCCGGCCGACCTGGGCCGCGCGGCGGCTCACGGAGGTCGGGCGGACCGCGCTGAGCTGCTATCTGCTCCAGAACCTCCTGGCCTCGGCCCTGTTCTACGGCTGGGGTGCGGGCCTGGCCGTGGCCGCGGCCCAGTACCGGGTGCCCGTCACGGTCCTCGGCTGGCTGCTGGTCGGCGCCGCCGTGCTGCTCCTCGCGCACCTGTGGCTGCGGCGGTTCCCGCGCGGGCCGCTGGAGGAGCTCACGGCGCGGGCCACCGGCGCGCGGCGGGCCCCGGCGATGTCCGCGGGCGCTCAGGACTCCGCCTGGCCCTGCCGCCAGTAGCCCATGAAGGAGACGTGGTCCTTGGGGATGCCCGCGGCGTCCACGCACAGCCGGCGCAGCGCCCTGACGGTGCCGGACTCGCCGGCGAGGAACACGTAGGGGACGTCGGCGCGGGCGGCCGTGGCCACCGACCACGCGCGGGGCTCGGCGGCGTTCTCCCCGGCCGACAGGGCGGGCGTCCCGCGGCCGCGCTGCGGTCGGCGGCCCGCCAGCACGTCGTCCACGGCCGCGCCCGGCAGGTCGAGCAGGCGCGCGAGGCGCACCGCGGCCCGGTGCCCGTGCCCGGCCTGCTCGCCGCCCCCGGCGCGGGGCAGGACGTGCAGGCGCACGTCCGGCAGCTCGGCGGGCAGGCGGTGGGCGGCGACGTCCTCGGCGTGCGGGACCTCGAGGACCACGTCGAGACGGGGACGGGACCCGCCGGCCGGGATCCCGGAGCGGGTGTCGGTGAACTCCTCCGCGACGGACATCAGGGCCGGGGCCGCGGTCTCGTCCCCGACGGCGAGGACGCGCCGGGCGCCGCCGTGGTCCCACGCCGCCCACGGCCGCTCCTGCGGGCCGGGACCGAGCAGGTACACGCGCTCGCCGGGCGCGGCCGCGGCCGCCCACCGGCTGCCCGGGCCGTCCTGGGCGTGCCCGTCGTGCACGACGACGTCGATCACGAGCTCCGGCACCACGATCCCGCAGAACGTGGTGCGCCGGACGCCGCGCACGGTGTAGGTGCGCATCCATCCCCGCTCCTCGGCCGGCCGGGCGAACCAGCCCTCGCGCAGGCCCACGGACAGGTCCGCGCGCTCGGGCTCGCGGCCCGGGGGCGGGACGAGGAGCTTGATGTAGGCGTCGCGGCACCGGGTCGGGTCCCCGGCCCCGATGAGGGCGGGGGACAGGCCCGCGAGCTCCGGGCCGGCCAGCGTGATCCGGCGGAACGACGGGCACAGCTGCGTCACGGACGTCACGGCCGCCTCGACGCACAGCACGGGAGCGGCCGCGGGGACGGCGGCCTCGGGGGTGGTGGGGAGGGCGGTCACGGCAGGGTCCTTCCGATCTCGGCGGCAGCTCGGGGCGCGGGGTCCAGGGGCACGGGTACGGCCGGTGGGACGGGGTGCGAGCCCTCGCGGGCCCGCCCGCGGGGCAGGACGACGGGCCGGCCGCCCACGGGGTCCTGGGCGACGTCCGCCCGCAGCCCGAAGACCTCGGCCAGCAGCCCGGGGGTGAGCACCTCGGCCGGCGTGCCCACGGCCACGATCCGGCCGGCGGCCATCGCCACGAGCCGGTCGGCGACGCGCGCGGCGAGGTTCAGCTCGTGCAGCACGGCGACGACGGTGGCCCGCCCGCCCCCCGGGCCGTCCGGGTGCTCCAGCCCGCGGAGCATGTCGAGCAGGTCGACCTGGTGCGCCAGATCGAGGTAGGAGGTGGGCTCGTCGAGCAGCATCGTGCGGGCCCGCTGGGCGAGCGTCAGGGCGATCCAGACGCGCTGGCGCTGCCCGCCGGAGAGCTCCTCCACGGGCCGCCCGGCCAGGGCCGTGAGCTCGGTGAGCTCCATCGCCCGGGCCACGGCCGCGTCGTCGTCGGGGGAGGGGGCGCCCCACCACCGGCGGTGCGGGTGCCGTCCGCGCTCCACGAGCTCCGCGACGGTCAGGCCCTCCGGGACCACGGGCGACTGCGGCAGGAGGCTGACCGAGCGTGCGTACTGGCGGGCGTGCCACTCGCGCACCCCGCGGCCGTCGGCCTCGAGCGTCCCGGCGACCGGTCGCAGCTGCCGCGACAGCCCCTTGAGCAGGGTGGTCTTGCCGCAGCCGTTGGCGCCGATGAGCACGGTGGTGGCCCCGTGCGGGATGTCGAGGTCCACCTCCTGCACCACGGTGCGGTCGTCGTAGCCCAGGGACAGCCCGCGCATCCGGAACGCGGGGACGTCGCCCGCGGGGTCCTCGACGGGTCTCAGGCCGGGTCGCAGGTCTGTGCGCGGCTCGGGGCTCATGCCGCGGCTCCTCTCCGCTGCCGCACGAGCAGCCACAGCATCACGGGGGCGCCCACGGCGCCGGTGACCACGCCGGCGGGCAGCTGCACCTGCGCCAGCAGGTCCGATCCGACGGCGTCGGCGACCACCACGACCACGGCGCCCACGAGGGCGCAGGCCACGATCGAGGTCCGGCCGCGGGTCAGGGCGGTCGCCACCGGGGTGGACATCAGCGCCACGAAGGCGAGCGGACCGGTCGCGGCGGTGGCCGCGGCGGCCAGCACCACGCCCAGTCCGAGGGCGAGGGCCCGGCTGCGCGCCGGGCGCGCCCCGAGGGCGGCCGCCAGCTCGGGGCCGAGCTCGGCCGGCTCGAGCGCGCGGTGCACCGCCAGGGCCGCGGGCACGGCCAGCACGAGGCACGCGCCGAGGACGGTGATCCGGTCCCACGAGGCGGCGTTGAGCGAGCCCGCCGTCCAGCGGGCGGCGTCCTGGGCGGAGTTCAGGGACAGCTGGACGAGGAGGGCCGCGGTGAGGGCCTGCGCGAGCGCGGCCACGCCGATGCCGGCGAGCAGGAAGCGTTCCCCCACGATCCCGCCGGTGCGCAGCCGCACCGAGGCCGAGGCGATCAGGGCCGCGGCGAGCACCGCCCCCGCCAGGGCGGTCCAGGACACGGCCGTGCCGCGCAGGCCCCACACCGCGGTGCCGGCCACGGCCCCTGCCGCGGCCCCGTAGGTGATGCCCAGGATGTCCGGGCTCGCCAGGGGATTGCGCAGCACCCGGCGGAACAGGGCGCCGGAGCAGCCCAGCGCGGCCCCGGCGAGGGCGCCCAGCACGGCACGCGGCAGCTTCTCCTGCAGCACGATGAAGCTCGCCCCGGGGATCTGCTCCCCGGCGAGGATGGCGAAGAAGTCGGGGACCGTCACGGTGTAGCGCCCGAGCAGCACGCGCACGGCCAGGGCCGCGAGCAGCGCCAGGGCCAGCAGGGCGACGGCCCGGCGGGTGCGCCGGGTCCGTTCGCGGCGCACGCCCCGCACGAGGTCGGCGGTGCCGTTCCCCCCGGGAGCGGCCGCCGCGGGGGCGAGCACGGTGCCGGTCACAGGGTCACGCTCCGTCCCCGGCGCAGCAGCGCCAGCAGCACGGGCACGCCCAGCACCACCGTGGTCACGCCCACGTGGATCTCCTGGGGCGGGGTCAGCACCCGACCCAGGACGTCGGCCAGCAGGAGCAGGACGGGGCCGAGGACCACGCTGAACAGGACGATCCAGCGGTAGTCGCCGCCGAGGAGGCGGCGCACGGCGTGCGGCACGAGCAGCCCCACGAAGGCGATGGGGCCCGCGAGTGCCGTGGCCGAGCCGGAGAGCAGCACCACGCCCACGAAGACGAGCACGCGCTGGAGGCCGAGGTCCACGCCCAGCCCGTGCGCGAGCTCGTCGCCCAGGGCCATGGCGTTGAGCCCCGAGGAGCCGCCGAGCACGAGGAGCACGCCGAGCAGGACGAGGGGTGCCACGGCGGTGAGGTCGCCCGTCTCGGCGCGGGCGACCGAGCCGATGCTCCAGAACCGGAAGCGGTCCAGCACCGCGGGCAGGACGAGCACCACGGAGGTGGTCAGCGCGGTGAAGCCGGCGTTGACGGCCGCGCCGGACAGGACCAGGCCGGTCGGGGTCGCGGCACCGCCGCCGAGCCGGGACGAGCCGAAGACGAGCACCGCGGCCACGGCCGAGCCGGCGAGGGCCAGCGCGGTGAGCTGCCACGTGGCCACCACGCCGAGCCAGCCGATCCCGAGGACCACCGCGCACGACGCGCCGGCGGTCAGCCCGAGCAGGCCCGGGTCGCCCAGGGGGTTGCGGCTGACTCCCTGCATCCCGGCGCCCGCCACGGCCAGGGCCGCCCCCACGAGCACCGCGGTCAGGGTCCGGGGGATCCTGCTCTGCACCACGGCGGCGTCGATGCCCAGGCCGGCGGAGACCTGCGACCAGCCGCCCTCCAGGAGGGCGGCGGGCAGTCCGGTGAGCACCGCGACCACCGTGGCCGGATCCACCGGCCGCGCCCCCCAGAACAGGGAGGCCGCGGCGGCGAGGGCCAGCAGCAGCACGGCCGCGGACAGGGCGAGGCCCCGGCGCCGCGGGGCGGTGCCGGGGGCCTGCCGGGTCGGCCGCGCGGGGGCGGCCGTGCTCGCCGTGCTCACCGGGACTGCGGTCTCACTCGCCGCCGGCGGACGCGGCGGCCTCCGCGATGTCCGGCAGCACGTTCTCGAGCGCCCACGGAATGCTCAGCGGGGAGGCCGCCGAGACCGAGAGCACCTCCTGCTGGTCGCTCTGGAGCACCAGGGCGTCGTCGGCGACCGCGGGGACGCGGCTGAGCAGGGGATCGTTCTCGATGGCCTCGCGCACGCTCTCGTCCTCGGCCCAGCTGACGAAGACGTCGGAGGTCAGCTCGTCGGCCCGTTCCGGGGACCAGGTGATGTAGAACTCGTCCTCCTGGCCCTCGGCGGCCTCCTCGACCGCCTCGGACTGGACCATGCCGAGGGACTCGAGGAACTTGGGCCGGTTGTCCACCTCGGTGTAGGCGATGATCTCGTCGGCCGCGGACGGGTCCAGCGTGCCGTGGACGAACGAGGTGCCCTCCAGCTCGGGGTGCTCGGCGGCGGCGTCGGCGATCTGCTGCTCGACGTCCGCGACGACCTCCTCGGCCTGCTCCTCCCGGCCCAGGGCCTGGCCGATGAGCTCCGTGGAGTCCTGCCAGGACGTCCCGTAGGCCACGGCGTCCTCGGGGTAGGCCACGACCGGGGCGATCTCGGAGAGCTTGTCGTAGTCCTCCTGCGTCAGCCCGGAGTAGGCGCCCAGGATGACGTCGGGCTGCAGGGCGGCGATCGCCTCGAAGTTGATCCCGTCCGTCTCGGAGTACCTCTCCGGGGCCTCTGCCCCGGACTCCTCCAGGGCGGCGTCGAACCAGTCGGTGGACCCGTTCGCGTTGGCGCCGAAGTCCAGGGCCGGCACCCCGACCGGGACCACGCCGAGGGCGGTCGCGACGTCGTGGTTGACCCAGGACACCGTGGCCACGCGCTCGGGGGCCTCCTCGATCGTGGTCTCGCCGAAGGCGTGCTCGACCGTGCGCGGGAACTCGCCGGTGGCGCCGTCCGCGGACGCGGCGCCGCCCTCGGGCTCCCCGCCCGCCGGGCCGGTGGAGCACCCGCTGAGGGCCAGGGCCCCCGCGGCCAGCAGGGCGGCCGGCGCGAGGGCGCGGCGGCGCACCGGGGACGGGGCGGGGGGAAGGGGAGAGGCCACGGCCACCCTTTCGGACGTCGACGGCGCGGCCGTCGGTGCGGTTCGGGGTCAGGCAAGGGTTGCCTAACCTGGAGGACATGCCTCACCCTAGGTCGTGGTCCGAGGAATAGGCAACACGGGCATGAGCTAATCACTCCGCGGGGTGGTCGGGAGGGGGCGCGGGAGTCGCGCACCCGTCGCGGCCGAGGTGCACCGCACCCGCGATCGGCGGGCGACTAGCACATGAGCGGCAGGATCCGGTCATCGCACCGGATCATGACGATCCCCCTCGACGGAGTGGACCGTGGACTTAGGACTGCCTAACCTCTACCCCCGGGGGATGCCCCGAATCATTTCCGTGTCGTCGGCGGACGCTCTGTCCAGGGACGCTGAACTTAGGTGGTTGTGTGCGCGCAGTGCTGCGGTCGTCGGTGCCCATGGGGTGTGTGGCCCTGCTCACCCTGTCGGGTTGTGGTTTCAGCGGCGGGGGGAGCGAACAGGCGGCGGACCCCGACCAGCGCATCGTGGTGGACAACTTCCGTGCCCCGGTGGCCGACTGGGCGCCGGAGAGCGACGCCGCCTACATCCTGTCCCTGTCCGGGTGCCTCGAGACCCTGACCCGCTACGACGAGGCCGAGGGCGAGATCGTGCCCTTCCTGGCCACGGAGTGGACCCAGGTCTCGCCCACGGAGTGGGACTTCACCCTGCGGGACGACGTGCAGTTCCAGGACGGCACCGAGCTCACCGCCGACGCGGTCGTGACCTCGCTGCAGAACGTGCTGGACGCCGAGGTCCCGGCGCGCGCCTTCAGCCCGTCCGTCGTCAGCGGCGTCGAGGCCGTCGACGAGCGCACGGTGCGGGTCACCACCCCGACGGAGAGCCCGCTGGTCCCCTACCGGCTGGCCAGCGTCAACACCGGAGTGCTGGCCCCGGCCGCCTTCGACGAGGAGACGGTGGACCCGTTCGGGCACTGCACCGGCCCGTTCACCCCCGTCTCGGAGCAGCCCGAGCAGTCCCTGACCCTGGACCGGAACGAGGACTACTGGGGCGGTCCGGTGCAGCTCGCCGGGGCCGAGGTGCGGTTCATCACGGACGGGGCGACGCGTGCGACGCAGGTGCAGACCGGGGAGGCCGACGTCTCCCTGTCCATCCCGGTGGCCAACCTGTCCGCGCTGGAGGCGGACCCCGAGGTCGAGGTCCTCAAGGCCGAGTCCCCGCGGACCGCGACGCTCTACATGAACAACAGCAGGGCACCGTTCGACGACGTCGACTTCCGCAGGGCCGTCCGCTCGGCCCTGGACCTGGAGGCGCTGGCCGGCAGCGTCTACGAGGGCGCGGCCCTTCCCGGCACCGGACCCTTCGCCTCGTCCGAGCCCTGGGCCGTCGAGGGCGCCGGGACACCGCAGCAGGACGTGGAGGCGGCGAAGGAGCTGCTGTCCGCCGCCGGGTACACCGCCGAGCGGCCCCTGGAGATCATCGCGATCGTCGAGCGGGCGGAGTTCGCGGACGTGGCGACCGTCATCCAGGAGAACCTGAAGAGCGTCGGCGTCCCCGTCACCATCACGACCAAGGAGTACGCCGCGGTGGAGCCGGACCTGCTGGCCGGGGACTACGACATGGTGCTCAGCCAGCGCAACCGCCTGATCGACATCGCCGACCCGATCGGGTTCCTCACCGCCGACTACACCTGCGAGGGCAGCTACAACCTCAGCCACTTCTGCGACGAGGAGTACGACAGGCTCATCGCCGAGGCGGCCGAGACCGCCGACACGGAGCAGCGCTACGAGCTGTACGCCCGGGCGGGGCAGATCCTCGAGGACCAGGCCGTGAACGTCTGGCTGGTCAACGAGCAGGCCATCGACGCCGTCCGCACCGACCTGCAGAACCACGTGCAGGACCCGCTGTCGCGGTACGTGCTGCGGGCGGAGACGACGAAGCCGGGTTCGTGACCACGGCCGGCACCGTCGAGGCACGGGAAGCCCGGGCGGCTCGATGACGGCGTTCCTCGCCAGGAGGACGGCGACCCTCGCGGTCACCGTCCTGCTGGCGTCGTTCGTGGTCTTCCTCATCCCCTACGTCACCCCGGGGGACCCGGTGCGCAAGATCATCCGGTCGCGGGTGGCGGGGGAGGTGATCGACGACGCCGTGGCCCAGGGGCTGGCGCTCGAGCTGGGGCTCGAGGACCCGCTGGCGGTGCAGTACCTGCGGTGGCTCGGCCGGCTCGTCGGGGGCGACATGGGCCTGTCCTACGCCAGCCGCACCCCGGTGATCGAGCAGGTGCTCCCCGCCCTGTGGATCACGCTGAGCCTGGTGGTCATGGCCCTGGGGGTGGCGGCGACGGTGTCGGT
The DNA here is from genome assembly GCF_044462225.1 of Kocuria kalidii. Taxonomy (NCBI): domain Bacteria; kingdom Bacillati; phylum Actinomycetota; class Actinomycetes; order Micrococcales; family Micrococcaceae; genus Kocuria; species Kocuria kalidii. The sequence goes on from NZ_JBISWJ010000115.1 coordinate 45,209, forward strand.
GGTGCTGGGGATCGTCGCCGCCCTGCAGCAGGGGCGTCCGGCCGACCGGGTCATCACCACGATCACCCAGGCCTTCATCGCGATGCCCGAGTACTGGCTGGCCCCGATGCTCGTGCTGGTCTTCGCGCTGAAGCTGTCCGTGCTGCCCTCCGCGGGGTGGGCGGGTCCTGCGTCCGCGGTCCTGCCGGTGGCCGTCCTGGCCCTGCGCCCGACCAGCTACTTCACCTCGGCCGTCCGGGAGGGAATGCTCGAGGCGCTCGACGCCGAGCACGTCGTCGCGGCCCGGGCCCGGGGGCTCAGCCACGCGCAGGCCGTGTGGCGCCACGTGATCCCGAACGGTCTGCTCCCCCTGACCACGCTGGTGGCAGTGTGGTTCGCCGGGCTGCTGGGCGGTTCCGTCATCGTGGAGGTCGTCTTCGCGATCCCGGGCATGGGACGGCTGCTGTTCGACGCCGTCCTCAACAGCGACATCCCGCTGGCCCAGGGCGGCGTGGTGGTCGTCGTGGGCCTGGCGGTCGCGCTGACGACCGCGGCGGACCTGGTCCACGGGCTGCTCAACCCTCGGCTGAGGGGGCGCCATGCGTGACCGGCCCGTGCTCGTCCGGGCGGCCGTGGTGGTCCTGGTGCTCATCGTCCTGTCCGTGGCGGCCTCGCCCTGGATCGCGCCGTATCCGCCCGCCGATCAGGACCTCACGGCGCGGCTCGCCCCGCCCGGTCCCGACCACTGGCTGGGCACGGACCACCTGGGCCGGGACACCCTGAGCCGGCTGCTCGACGGCGGGCGCTTCTCCCTGGTGATCGCCGCCGCGGCCACCGTGCTGACCGCGGTGATCGGCACCGGGATCGGCGTGGTCAGTGCCCGCCGGCGCGGTTGGCTCGACGAGCTCCTCACGCGGACCAGCGACGTCCTGCTGGCGCTGCCGGAGATGGTGGTGGCCCTGTTCCTGGTCGCCGTGCTGGGCCCCGGGTACCTGTCCCTGCTGCTGGCCCTGACCGTGACCGGCTGGACACCCTTCGCCCGGCTGGCCCGGGCCATGACCTACGACGTCTCGGCCCGCGGATTCGTCGCCGCCGCCCGCGTGCTGGGGTGCTCCCCGTCGTTCGTCGTCCTCCGGCACATCCTGCCGCACCTGGCCGGACCGCTGCTGGGGCAGGCGGCACTCCGGTTCGGGCAGTTCCTGATCACCGTCGGCGCCCTCTCCTACCTGGGGCTGGGCGTGCAGCCACCGCAGTCGGACTGGGGGTCGATGCTGGCCGCGGCCCAGCCGTACGCGGCCAGGGCGCCGGCGACGATCCTGGCCCCGGGACTCGTGGTCTTCACCGTCGCCCTCTGCGTGACGCTGATCGGCCAGCGGATCGCGCACATGAGCAGCACCCGCCTGCTGCTCCTGCCGGCCGCCGCGCGGACGGAGCAGGATGCCTGAGCACCTGGTCGTCGAGGACCTGAGCCTCAGCCACAGGCCGTCCGCCGCCGCGCGCGGTCCGGCGGCCGGCCCCGCAGAGGGCGCGGACGGCGCGGCCGGCCGGCCGATCCTGTCCGGCGTCGACCTCGCCGTGGCCCCGGGCGAGTTCGTGGCCCTGGTGGGCGCCTCGGGGTCCGGCAAGACGCTGACGGCCATGTCCGTGCTGGGGCTGCTGCCCCCGCAGGTGCACCTCGACGCCGGGACGGTCCGGCTGGGCGGGACGGATCTGACCCGTGCCGGCGAGGCGGAGCTGAACCGTGTGCGGGGCGGGCGGATCGGCATGCTCTACCAGCAGCCCGCGAGGATGTTCAATCCGCGCCGGACCGTGGGCGAGCATCTCCGGGAGGCGCTGCGGCTGCACTGCCGGCTCGATCGGGCACGGACCCGGGCACGGGTGCTGGACCTCCTGGCCGAGGTCGGCTTCGAGGACCCCCGGTGGTGCGCCCGGGCACGTCCGCACCAGCTCTCGGGCGGCATGGCCCAGCGGGCCATGGTGGCCCTGGCGCTGGCCGGCCGCCCCGGGCTGCTGCTGGCCGACGAGCCCACCTCTGCCCTGGACACCGTGCTCGAGCGGCAGGTGCTCGAGCTGATCGACCGCGAACGGCGCGAACGCGGGCTGGGGGTCCTCTACATCACCCACAACCTGGCCACCGTGTCCGCCTACGCCGACCGGGTCGAGGTGATGGCGGCCGGGCGCATCGTCGAGTCCGGGCCGGCCGGCACCGTGCTCAACGATCCGCAGCACGCGTGCACGCAGGCCCTCCTGGACGCCTCGGCCCTCACCCCCACCAGGACACCGCCGGCCGGCGACGCGTCGCGCCCCGTCGTGGTGCTGGACGGCCTCACCAAGCGGTACCCCTCGAGCCGGCGGGAGACCCGGCCCGCCGTGGACGGGGTGTCCCTCGACCTGCGGGAGGGCGAGATCCTCGGCGTGCTGGGCCAGTCGGGCTCCGGGAAGAGCACCCTGGCACGGCTGGTCGTCGGACTCGAGACGCCCGACAGCGGCAGCGTCACCGGCACCTCGGGCGCCGGCGGCACCGGTGCGCCCGGCGCCCACGTGCAGCTCGTCTTCCAGGACCCGCACGACTCGTTCGACCCCCGCATGCGGCTGCGCACCAGCCTGGAGGCGCCGCTGCTGCGACGGCGGGACGCGACCCCCGAGCAGCGGCGTGAACGGGTCGACGGGGTCGTGCGGGAGGTGGGGCTGGACCCCGGGCTGCTGGACGGATATCCCCGTCAGTGCTCCGGAGGCCAGCTGCAGCGGCTCACCATCGCCAGGGCACTGCTGCTGGACCCGGAGGTGCTCATCTGCGACGAAGCCACCTCGGCCCTGGACGCGGTGACCCAGCGCACGGTCCTGGACCTGCTGCTGCGCCTGCACCGGGACCGGAGTCTGTCCCTGGTGATGATCTCCCACGACCTGGGTGTCATCCGCTACATGAGCCACCGGGTCGCCGTGTTCTTCCGGGGCCGGCTGGTCGAGGTGGCGGCGACCTCGGAGCTCTTCACCCATCCGCGCCACGAGCACAGCAAGCAGCTGGTGGCGGCGGCCCTGCCCCAGGTGTGCGCGATCCTGGACACGCACCGCTCGCCCCGGGGGCGCCTCGACGCCCTCCGGTGACCTCCCGCCCGGCGAGCCCGCGCACCGCGCAGGGGCCGATGCGGACGGTGCAGACGGTGATGAGGACGATGCCTACGACGGTGAGCACGGCGCCGCCGCCGACCATCCCGGTGCTCCCACCCGGCCGGCGGCGTGCCGATCGCGCTCCCGGCGCGCCCCCCGCCGCGCCCCCCGGCGCGTCCCTCGGGGAGGGCCGCGCCCGCACGCCGGCCCGAATGGTGTTTCCCGGCGTCCTGGCCGAGGATTGACCGGTGCCCGACGACCTCTCCGCGACCGCAGCAGACTCCGCACCGGACCCCGGCCCCGAGCCCGTGCCCGAGCTGCTGGTCGGTCTCGTCCTCTCGCCCCAGATCGCGGGCGCCCTCCCCAAGGACCTCGCGGCCTCCGTGCCCGGGCTGCTGAGCGAGCGCCACCCCGGCGTGCGCTGGCGGGCGGCGGCGGTGACCGACCGGCTGGTCGCTCCCCCCGCGGACGGCCTCGACCTGCTCGAGGCGGCCCGCGACCGGATGCTCGACGAAGACTGGGACCTCGTCGTCGTCCTCACGGACGTCCCGCTCAAGGACGGCCGCAGCCCGGTGCTCACGCAGCTGAGCCCCGTGCACGGGGTGGGCCTCGTGGCCGTCCCGGCCCTCGGGGCGGTGCACGTGGGGCAGAAGGTGCGGCGGACCGCGGCGCGGGTCGTGGGCCAGCTGCTCGGCCACGACGCGGAGGCCGCGCAGGACGCCGACGCCCAGGAGGAGCTCGTCCGCCGGGCCCGGCAGCGATCGGAGGATCTCGAGGACCGGCCCGAGGACAACGCGGTGCAGTTCACCGCCCGGGTGCTGGGCGGCAACGTGCGCCTGCTCCTCGGGATGATCCGCGCCAACCGGCCGTGGACCCTGGTGGTGCGGCTGTCCCGGCTGCTCGCGCTGGCCGCGGCCACCGGCGTGCTCACCCTGGTGGCCGCGGACCTGTGGCTGCTCGCCGCGGCCTACGGGTTCTGGCGGCTGGGGCTGCTGGGCCTGCTGTCGGTCACCGCCGTGACCGGGGCCCTCATCGTCGGCGCCCGGCTGTGGGAGCGCCCGCGGCGGCGGTCGGAGCGTGAGCAGGTGGCCCTGTTCAACCTGGCCACGACCGCGACCGTGGCCGTCGGCGTGACCGTCTTCCACCTCGCGGTCTTCGCCCTCTCCTGGCTGGGCGCGCTGCTGCTCGTGGACGAGGACGTCTTCGCGGACGTGCTGGGGGCTCCCGTGGGAGCCCTCGAGTACGTCAAGCTCGCGTGGCTGACCGCCACGCTCGCCACCGTGGGCGGAGCCCTCGGTGCCGGGCTCGAGGACGACGACGCCGTGCGCGCCGCCGCCTACACCCGCTCGGAGCCCTGACCCCCGCGGCCGGGCCGCGCGCCGACCGGCGCGACAGTCAGTAGACTTGGTGTTCCCGGGTGGTCCGGGAGCCGACCCGGAGGAACACGATGGCCGTCACGCAGCGGAGCCCGCAGCCGCCCCGGAGTTCTCGCACGCCCCGCCTGCGGCGCAGCAACTGCAGCCGGCCCGGGATCACCCGCCGCGGCCACGGCAGGGGCTTCGCCTACCGGCAGGCCGACGGCACGAAGGTCGAGGACCGGGACCAGCTCGAGCGGATCCGGCAGCTCGTGATCCCGCCGGCGTGGAAGGACGTGTGGATCAGCCCGCACCCCAACGGGCACATCCAGGCCACGGGCGTCGACGACGCCGGACGGCGCCAGTACATCTACCACCCGCGCTGGCGGGAGCTGAAGGACCGCGAGAAGTTCGACCGCGTCCTGGACTTCGGCGACACGCTGCCGCAGGCCCGCCCCGCCGTGACCCGGCTGCTGCGGTCCGAGGGCGCCACGGAGGAGAAGGCCTGCGCCGCGGCCTTCCGGCTCATCGACGACGCCGCCCTGCGGGTCGGCAACGAGGAGTACGCCCAGTCCAACGGCTCCTACGGGGTGACCACCCTGCTGGTCCAGCACGTCCGGGTGGACGGCAGGGACGTGCACCTGGACTTCCCCGGCAAGAGCGGGCACCGCTGGACCCTGACCGTCCGGGACGCGGACCTCGCCGCCGCGCTCGCCCCCATGCTGGAGCGCGGCCCCGACGAGACCGCGCTCGCGCACCTCGGCGAGGACGGACAGTGGGCCACCATCACGAGCGCCCGGCTCAACGACTTCGTGCGGGACCGGTGCGGCCCCGGCTTCACCGCCAAGGACTTCCGCACGTGGCAGGGGACGGTGACGGCCGCGATGGCGCTCGCCGCCCGCGCGGACACCCGCCCCAGCGAGAGCGCCCGGAAGAAGGCCGTGTCCGCCGCCATGCGGGAGGTCGCCGAGCACCTGGGCAACACGGCGGCGATCGCCCGCAGCTCCTACACGGACCCGCGGGTGATCGACCGGTTCATGGACGGCGAGACCATCGACGCCGCCACCTACCGGGCCGCGGAACGGGCGCTGCGCGGGTTCCTCGCCTGAGGCGGTTCCGCCGCTCGCCCGGGCGGCTCCGCTACCCTGGGGCCATGCCTACCCTTCCCTCCCGGGCCCCCGGACGCGCGCACCGCGCCGCCGGCCCGGACGAGACGGAGCCCCGAAGTCCGGGGTTCCCCACCGGCACCCGTCCGCACGGGGGGAGCGCCGCGTGCTAGAAGCATGGATCCTGCTCGCCGTGGCCGTCCTCCTGGTCCTCGGCAACGCGCTGTTCGTGGCCGTCGAGTTCGCCCTCCTCACCGTCAACCGCAACGAGGTGCGGGCCGCCGAGGAGGCCGGCGACCGGCGGGCCGCCGCCATCGAGCGGGCCCTGACGAGGACCGCCACCAACCTCTCCGGCGCCCAGCTGGGCATCACCCTGACCAGCCTCATCGTGGGGTTCCTCGCCGGGCCCTCCCTGGGCGTGCTCCTGACGGAGGGCCTGGGCCTGACCGGGATGTCCCGGGCCGCGGCCACCGGCATCGCCACGACGGCCGCGTTCGTGATCGCCACCTTCACCCAGATGGTCTTCGGCGAGCTCGTGCCGAAGAACTGGGCGATCGCCGAGCCGATGCGCGTGTCCCGCCTGGTGGTCCACCCGCAGCGGATCTTCATGCTCCTGCTGGGCTGGCTGGTGCGGATCCTCAACTCCTCGGCCAACGCGGTGCTCAGGCTGCTCGGCTTCACCCCCACCGAGGAGGTGGCCAACGCCCGCAACGCCGGGGAGCTGATGGCCGTGGTCTCCCGCTCCGGGGCCGAGGGCACCCTCGACCCCGGCACCGCGGAGCTGGTCGCCCGGTCCATCGAGTTCGGCGGCCACACGGCCGCCGACGTCATGCGCCCGCGCCCGCAGGTCACCTTCCTCGACGACCACACCGTCCAGGACCTCGTCGAGATCTCCGCCGAGACCGGGCACTCCCGCTTCCCGGTGCAGGGCGGCTCCGTCGACGACATCGTGGGCGTCGTGCACTTCAAGCACGCCCTCGCCGTGCCCTTCGAGGACCGGGGACGGCGCACCGTGCGCGAGATCGCGGTCCCGGCGACGACCGTCTCCGAGTCCATGACCCTGGACCCGCTGCTGCGCGAGCTGCGCAAGCCCGGGCTGCAGCTGGCCGTCGTCGTCGACGAGTACGGGGGGACCGCCGGGATCGTGACCCTCGAGGACCTGATCGAGGAGATCGTCGGGGAGATCGACGACGAGCAGGACGAGACCGTCGCCCGCTTCCGCCGCACCCGCGAGGGCGGGATCTCCGTGTCCGGGCTGCTGCGCCCCGACGAGCTCGGCGACATCATGGGGCTCGAGCTGCCCGAGGGGGAGGAGTCCGACACCCTCGGCGGGCTGATGGCCGAGCGGCTCGACCGGCTGCCCATGACGGGGGACACGGTCTCGTTCGAGACCGTCGACCACGTCCACCGGGACGAGGACAACCTGCCCACCGGCACGGACGTCACCCTCACCGTCGTGCGGATGGACGGGCACCGCGTGGACCGGATCGTCGTGAGGCGCGGCGACGGCCGCCGGGCCGACGCGGGCGGCACCACGCCCGCCCTGCGGTCCACCGAGCCGGCGGAGCAGCAGGCCCTCGACGCGCCCGGCTCCACGGCCGTCGACGCCGAGGGGGGTGGGCCCCGATGAGCGAAGGTCTCGCCATCCTGTTCCTGGTGCTGCTCCTGGGCGGCAACGCGTTCTTCGTGGCCGCGGAGTTCGCGATGGTCTCGGCCCGCCGCGACCAGATCGAGCCGCGGGCCGCCGCCGGCTCCGGCGCGGCCAAGATCGCGCTCAAGGGCATCGAGGACGTCTCGACGTCCCTGGCCGCCACCCAGCTGGGCATCACGGCCTGCTCCCTGCTGATCGGCGCCGTGGGGGAGCCCGCGATCGCCCACCTCATCGAGGGCCCCATGGCCGACCTCGGGGTGCCCGAGGGACTGGTCCACCCCATCGCCCTGGTCATCGCCCTGCTGGTCGTGACCTTCTTCCACATGGTGATCGGGGAGATGGTGCCCAAGAACATCGCCATCGCCAAACCCGCGGCCTCGGCGCTGCTGCTGGGCCCGGTCCTGCGCGTGTTCGTCATGGTCTTCCGGCCGTTCATCTGGCTGATGAACCACACCGCGAACCTCGTGGTCCGGTACGCGTTCAAGGCCCAGCCCAGGGACGAGGTCGCCTCGAGCTTCACGTCCGACGAGGTCGCCGGGTTCGTCGCCGAGTCGGGCCGCGAGGGCCTGCTCGACGAGGACGAGATCACCCTGCTCACGGGGGCGCTGCACTTCGAGCACCTCACCGCGGAGGACGTGGCCATCCCCGCCGAGCAGCTGCGCACCGTGCCGCGTGCCGCGACCGTGTCGGAGCTGGAGGAGATCTGCGCGCAGACCGGCTTCTCCCGCTTCCCGGTCCGGGCGGAGGACGGGGTGCTCGTGGGATACGTGCACACCAAGGACCTGCTCGGGGTCCCGGCCGAGCGCCGCCACGCCCCGCTCCCGGAGGAGGCCGTCCGCCGGCTCGGCACGGTGCCCGCCGAGGCCAAGCTGCGCCACGTCATGCGCTCCATGCAGGAGCGCAACGCCCACCTGGCCCTCGTCGACGGCCGGGGCACGACGGCCGGGGACGTCTCCGTGGTCGCGCTCGAGGACGTCCTGGAGGAGCTCGTCGGGGAGGTCCGGGACGCGACCAGGCGCACGTCCTGACCTCACCGGTCTCCCGCCCCGCTGACGTGCCGCGCCCGGGACGTCAGCGGCGGATGCCGCGCCGGAAGTACAGGACGGGTCCCACGAAGTTGACGGCGATGATCGCCGCCCACTTCCCCTTGCTCCCGTCGACCTCCTCCGCAGGGCGCAGGGCGAGGTCCGCCCAGGCGGTCGCGGCGAGCGAGACCTGCACGGAGGCCAGCGTCAGCAGCGCGGTCCGCTGCCCCGGCGTGAGGTCCTGCCACCGGGTGCTCCTCAGGCTGCTCCTCCGGGTGCCGAAGCCTGTCATGGTCGTCCTCCTGGTGCCGGGGGCCGCTCCGGGGGCGGCCCGTGGCACTCATGCTGGTGCGGCCACGGTCGGCCGTCAACGCTCGTCCGCCGGGCACGGCGCCCGTCAGATGCTGATGTCGGGCCACAGGACCCTGAAGGCCACCGCGTAGCCGGCCACGTAGACCAGGGACAGCGTCAGCAGGGCGGCCCCGGTGACGGCGACCAACCCGGCCCGCCGTCCGACGGTGCCGGCCAGGTGCCAGGCGGCCGGCACCGCGCCGAGGACGCCCAGCAGCAGCACCGCCTGCCCGAGGCGGGTGAGGGGGCGGACCAGGGACAGGTCCGGCTGGACGCTGGAGACGAACAGCACCACTCCTGCCAGCACGGCCGCCGGGGCGGCGTAGGCCAGCCGACGCACCCGCCGTGGCCGGGGCCCGGACCGGTCCGCGCCCCACCGTCGTCGTCGGCGCAGGCGGTTCACCGGCCAGGCGACCAGCGTGCCGGCGAGGACCAGCAGCGCCGCGAGCAGCAGCACGTGGGGCACGAACAACCCGTGCCAGGCCCCGACCCTGCCCTCGGTGCGGTAGGCGACCAGGGCGATGTCCCGGACGGTGCCGTCGTCGTCGGCACGGGCCGCCAGGGTGGCGGTGCCTCCGGCCTCCCGCCACAGCCACGGTTCGACCTCGTGCACGGTGGTGGGAGGCGCCATGAACGGGGCGACCTCGAGCGTCCCGTCGGGGCCGGCGGTGACCGTGGTGACGGCGAACGCCCCCGCCAGTGCCGCGGCGCTCGACTCCGCCCGCCGCTGGCTGCGGTAGTGGCCGGCCACCGCGGCGGCCCGGTCGGCGGCCCCGGGCGGCGGCCCGGGCACCGCCTGCTCGGGCGGGGCGACGTAGCGGCGGGCGAACTGGTCGACCAGCTGCTGCCGCAGCACCGCGGTGCTGAGCGCCCGCACCCCGTTGCCGTTGAGGGAGACGAACAGGCCCGCGTCCGCCTCGGGGAACAGGACCAGCTCGCTGTGGAACAGGTACGTGTCGCCGCCGTGCGAGAGCGCCGGCTGCCCCCGCACCTCGTGGCCCCGGAAGCCCAGGGTCATCTGCTCCGCGGCGCCGAGCCCGCCCAGGTCCCCGGGCGGCAGGGCCGGGGAGTGCAGGGTCGCCATCGTCCCGGCGCCCAGCACGTTGCCGGGGCCGTGGCCCAGGTGGAAGTTGAGGAACGCCGCCATGTCCGCGGCGGTGCTGCTCACCGACCCGGCGGGCGGGACGGAGAGGTGCTCGAAGGGCGCCGGCCCGGCGTCCGGGGCCGGGAAGCCCCCGGCCATCCGGTCGGCCAGTGCCGGGGGCAGCGGCTGCTCGGCGGAGGTGGAGCTCATGCCCAGCGGGTCGAGGATCTCCGCGCGCACGTACTCCTCGAACGGGACACCGGTGACGCGCTCGACGACGTGGCCGGCCAGGGCCAGGCCGTAGTTGGAGTACGCCGGCGTGGTGCCCGGGGCGAAGATCTGCTGCGGCGGGTCCTCGGCCAGCTCGGTGCGCAGGTCCCGGACCTTCTCGGCGTCCGGGGTGATGAGGTGGTCCAGGCGCTCCTCGAAGCCGGCGGTGTGGCTGAGCAGGTGCCGCAGCGTCACCGCCCCCCGGGGGAGCTCGAGCGGGAAGTCGAGGTGCTCACGGACGTCGGCGTCCAGGTCCAGGGCACCGCGCTCGACCTGCTGCATGACGGCGGTGGCGGTGAAGAGCTTGGACAGCGACCCGATCCGGAACAGGTGGTGCTCCGGGTCCACCGGTGTCGCCCCCGGCACGGGGCGGGGCCGGTCGGCCGCCCCGAAGCCGCGCAGCGTGACGACCTCGCCGCCGGAGACGACGGCCACCGTCGCCCCCGGCAGCCGTTCGGCGTCCAGGAGGGCCGGGACCAGCCCGTCCAGCCACGTGTCGACGTCCTCGGTGGTCAGCTCGTGCACGTCCTGCCCGTCGCGCCCGGCCGCGGTGGCGGTGGGCGGCGCCGCCAGGGGGGCGAGCAGGAGGAGGGCCGCCAGGACGAGGACCAGCCCGGCCACGGGGGCCCGCGGAGGCGCCGCGGGAGATGACCACGGTGCCGGGGACCGGTGCACGCGCATGGGACCATCCTGCGCCTCGGCCACGCCCCGTGTCCGAGTGTGACCGAGGATTCCGGGCGTCCGCAGATCCCGGCGCCCGGAGCGGGACGGGGGCCGGGCCGCCGGTCTAGCGTGGTGGCATGACCCGGCTCCGGACCTCGTCACCACCTCCTTGTCCCGTCCCAGGGGGTCCCGTCCCTGGGTGTCCCGTCCCGGGGCGGCCGCCGGCCGTTGTCGCGGTGCGCGGGGGTCGCTCGTGACCGGGCGGCTGCCGCGCGGCGCCCGCCGGCACTGGCAGGCCCTGGACCGCCCGGCCCTCCCCGTGCCGCCCGCGGTGGACACCGCGGCGATCGCCGCCCTGCCAGAGCCCGCGCGCCGCTGGCTCGGGCGGGCCGTGCCGCCCGGCACCCCGGCGTGGTCCGTGGCGGAGCTGTCGATGCGCGGCGAGATCCGGCTCGGCGGCGCGTGGCACGCCTTCTCGGCCCGTCAGCTCCTCGCGCCCGGCGTCGGCTTCGTCTGGGCCGCCCGCACCCGGGTCCTCGGCCTGCCGGTCGCGGGCTTCGACCGGTACGGCCCCGGCGGGGGCGAGCTGCGGTGGCGGCTGCTGGGCGTCGTGCCCGTGCTGTCCGCCGCGGGCGCGGACGTCTCGCGCAGCGCCGCCGGCCGTCTCGCGGGCGAGGGGGTCCTCGTCCCGACGGCCTGTCCGCGCGCCGTGTGGTCCGAGGGGCCTGCCCCGGACACGGCCGTCATGTCCTGGGTCCTCGACGGGGAGCGCGAGGACACCGTGGTCCGGGTCGACCCGGAGGGCCGGCTCCGGGAGCTGAGCATGCGGCGGTGGGGCGATCCCGACGGCACCGGGTACGGCCGGCACCCCTTCGGGGTCGCGCTGTCCGAGGAGATCGACGTCGACGGCGTCCGCGTGCCCGCCGTCCTGAGCGCCGGCTGGGCGTGGGGGAGCGAGCGGCAGGCCGAGGGCGAGTTCTTCCGGGCGCGGATCGAGGACGTCCGTCTCCGGTGAGCTGACCGCCGGTGTCGCCGGGAGGTGTTCCCAACCGGGCCGCGGGGGACCACCATGGGGGACGGAAGGACCGCCCGGGCGCGCTCCGCGTCGCACGCACCCGGACGACTCTGTCCCGGCGCGCGAGGAGAGGACGCAGGCATGGCCGAGCGCATCGACCGATGGCCCACGGGGGCCCCGTGCTGGGCGGACATCATGGTCTCGGACCTGGACCGCTCCATGGACTTCTACGCCTCCGTGCTCGGGTGGCGGTTCACGCCCTCGGACCCGGAGTACGGCGGGTACTGCAACGCCCTGGTGGACGGCGAACCCGTGGCGGGGATGTCTCCGGCGCTGCCCGGGATGGAGGACGACCCGCACGCGTGGGCGGTCTACCTCGCCTCCGACGACATCGTGGCGACGGGCCGGGCCGCCGTGGCGGCCGGCGCCCGGCAGCTGTTCGAGCCGATGGAGGTGGGCCGCTTCGGCAGCATGGGCGTCTGGATCGACCCGACGGGGGCGGCCTTCGGCGTGTGGCAGCCGCGGGAGCACACCGGGTTCAGCCTCATCGGCGCGCACGGGACCGTGGCCTGGTGCGACCTGCTGACCTCCGACCAGGCGGGCGCCGAGCGGTTCTACGCCGAGGTCTTCGGCTACACCTACGAGGACATCGGGACACGGCACGAGGCGTACGCGGTGTTCACGGTCCCGGGCATGGACCGGTCGGCCGGCGGAATCGGCGTGGCCGCCGAGGACGTCGACCACCTGCAGGAGGCGCCGCCGCTGTGGTGGGTCTGCTTCGAGGTCTAGGACGCCGACACCGCCGCGGAGCGGGTCGTCGCCGCGGGCGGCACGCTGGTCCAGGAGCCGGAGGAGTTCGGCTACGGGGAGCTGGTCTTCGCCGCCGGCCCGGACGGCGAGCGCTTCGCCATGACGGGCCCGTCCTCGGAGGACCGGGCCGAGGAGGACCGGGCCGAGGAGGACCGGGCCGGGGCGGTCGGCGAGGACACCGGCGACGACGTCACCGGCGAGGTCGCCGGACGGTCGTGAGCGGGGCCACGCCGGGGCCGCCCCCGGCGGGAGACCGGGTTCCCGCCGAGGGGCGGTGGTCCGGCGCCCGGGAACCGGCGTGCCGGAACGGGCGCCTCACCGCTGGTTCAGGACGTGCGCCTCAGAACATGCCCACGACGGCGCCGACGAACCACAGCACCACGAACAGCGCCACGAGGCCGATGATCACGGCCAGCGCGATCTTCCCCTTCGACGAGTCGCCGGGGTGCTCGACGTCGAGATCGCGGTTGGTGGGGCCCACGCCCGAGCCGGCGTCGGGCGGGGTGTCCCCCTCGATGCTCAGGCCGGACTCCTCGTTCAAGGCGTCACCGGCCTTCTCGGGGTCGTTGCGCGCGTGCTCGGGACTGACGTCGGCCATGGGGTCCTGCTCTCTCCGGTGGGGCGTGCGGGGACTCGTGCTCCCAGCAGAATAGCAAGCCTGCTGGTGAAACGCCGGTGCGGAGGCCGTCCGGTGGTGGCCGGCCCCGGCCGGCGCGCCGGTCCACGGCGGGAGCGCGGGGACGAGGCCTGGGGTCGTACGGGGTCTCCGGGGGCACGGAGAGGACGGACGGCCACGGGGCGGCCGGCCCGTGCGGTGCTCAGGCCAACGGTGCCCGGGCCCGGACGTCGCCCAGCCCGCGGGCGACCACGAGCTCCCCGCCGGCCAGGGGCGCCCAGGCGCCGGCGGCCTCGTCCCAGCGGCGGAGCAGCCGGGCGTCGCAGGCCACCGTCACGACGGACGTGGCACCGGCCGGGACGTCCGCACCCCGGTAGCCGACCAGCCGGATCGGCTGGTCCTCATCGGCGGGCTGCAGGTAGACCTGCACCGTCTCCCGGGAGTCGCGGGCGGACGTGTTGGTGACCTCGACCGTGACCGCCGGCCCGCCGGGGCCCTCGCGCACCTGCACGGCCCCGTACTCCCAGCGGCCGTAGCCCAGACCGTGCCCGAACCAGAACAGCGGGGCGGGGGCGTGGCCGGCGTGGTAGCCGCGGTGGCCGACGAACGTGCCGTCGTCGTAGGACAGGACCAGGTCCTCGTCCGGGACCACGTCCCAGGCCGGGGCGGCCCCGTCCGCGGCGGGCCAGCTGGTGACCAGCCGGCCGGCCGGCTCCAGCGCACCGGTCAGTGCCGCGGCCACGGCGTGCCCGCCCTCCTGGCCGGGCAGCCCGGCGACCAGCACCGCGTCCACGGCCTCCAGCCACGGCATGAGCACGGGGGTCGCGGCGTTGACCACCACCACGGTCCGCCGCGCGGCCGCGGCGACCCGGGCCACGAGCTCGTCCTGCCGCCCGGGCAGGGCGAGGGTCGTCTTGTCCGCGGCCTCGGTCTCCTGCTCCTCGGTCACGCCCACGACGACGACGGCCGTCCCGGCGGCGGCCGCCGCGGCCTCCGCTCCGGCCAGCAGATCGTCGTCGGGTCGCGGGGCGGGGGCCGCGACCAGGGCGGTGCGGCCCAGGGCGGACATGCCGAGCAGGTGGCTCTCCTCGGCCAGCCCGAGGGAGGCGTCGGCCAGCAGGACCTCGCGCGGGTCGACCGGGTCCAGGGCCACGGTGGCCGTGACGGCGGCGCCCGCGGGCAGCTCGAGCACCTCGGCGAAGGCCGGCGGGCGCAGCACGGCCTCGCCCGCGTCCCGGCCCGCGAGGCCCAGCTCGGCGGAGAGCTCCTGTCCCGCCGCCGCCAGGGTCCAGCGTCCGGCGCCGACCGCGCCGAGCAGCACGGGCCCGGCCTCGTTGGCCAGCGTGGTCGTGAGCACGGCGGTGGCCGGGCTCCGGTCGAGGTCGTCGTCCCACCCGATCGAGAACTCGGCGGAGTCCTCGTGGGTGCGGGCCAGCTCGGTGCCGTCGGCGGCGAGCAGCACGACCTCCATGCCGGGGGTCCCCGTGGCCGGGTCGGTGAGGAACGCCGGGTCCGCGGGGACGGGACGGTCCCGCACGGCCGGTCCGTCGGTGACGCGCACGCGCTCCCCGAGCAGCGCGGTGAGTCCCTCGGCGACCGTGGACCGGTAGGGCGGGTTCACCACCGCGGAGCCCCCGCCCATGTCCACGGTGTCGATCGCGTGCCGGCCGATCAGCGCCACGGTGCCGTCGTCGGACGCCGCCCCCGGGGCCAGGGGCAGGGCACCGTTGTTGGTGACGACCGCCATGCCGCGGGCGGCGATCCGGCGCAGCTGCTCCTGGCGGACCGGTGAGTCCACCGCGGGCAGGTCCTGCGCCCAGCCCCGGGGCTCCTGTCCCTCGGGGGTGAGCCCGCCGACCCGGTCGGCCAGGCGCAGCAGCCGCAGGACGTGGCCGTCGACGGTCTCCTCGGTGACCTCCCCGGCCCGGACCGCGGCCACGAGGCGGTCGCCCCAGGGTCCGTCGGGGCCGGGCATGACCAGGTCCAGCCCGCCGTTGGCCGAGGCGGCGGTGCGCTTCGTCGCGTACCAGTCGCTCATGATCAGCCCGTCCCAGCCCCACTCGCCCTTGACGATCTGGTTCTGCACGTGGTCCTGCTCGGTGGCCGGCACCCCGTTGACGTCGTTGTAGGCGGCCATCATCGACCACGCGTGCGCGTCCTGCACCGCGATCTCGAACGGCAGCAGGTAGAGCTCGCGCAGGGCGGGCTCGGAGAGCCGGGAGTCCATGAAGTTGCGCAGCGTCTCGGACTCGTTGGCCACCAGGTGCTTGAGGCACGCGGCGGTACCGCGCTCCTGCATCCCCCGCACGTAGGCGGCGGCGGTGCGGCCGGTGAGGTACGGGTCCTCGGAGTAGGCCTCGAACAGCCGCCCGCCCAGCGGGGTGCGCTGCAGGTTGACGGTGGGGCCGAGCACCACGTGGATGTGCTGGCGCTGGGCCTCCTCGGCCAGCATCCGCCCCACCTCCTCGGCGACCTCGTCGTCCCAGGAGCCGGCGATCAGCGTGGCGCTGGGGAACAGGGCCACGACGTCCCCGCCGATGAACCTCGGCCCGCGGACCCCGGTGGGCCCGTCGGAGAAGGCTAGGGGCGCCAGCCCGATCGCCTCGTTGCCCGGCAGGGTGAACGCGGTCTCCCCGGTGAGCAGGTGGACCTTCTCCGCCAGGGAGAGCCGGTCGAGGAGCTCGTGCAGGCGGGTGGTGCGCCCGGGGGCGCGGGGGGAGTCGGACATGGCGGCTCTGCCTTCCTGGTGGTGCGGGCACCCACCATAGCGACTGCGCACTGCTCCATGGAGTGGCCCGGTCCACCAGGGGTGTCGTTCAGAGCAGCGGTGCGACCACGGCCAGTCCCGCGAGCACGGCGAGCACGGACAGTCCGGCCGTGCCCACGGCGTTGAGCACCGCTCGGAGCGCCATGCCGTCCCGGGCCAGCCGCACGGTGTCGGCCATCGCGGTGGAGAAGGTGGTGTACCCGCCGCAGAAGCCGATCACGGCGGCCGCCGCGGCGGCCCCGCCCAGGGCGCCGGCCAGCGCGGCACCGGACAGGAGCCCGGCCAGGAAGGAACCGCTCACGTTCACGGCGACGGTGCCGGCGGGGAAGGACGTCGCCCACCGCTGCCGGACGGCCCCGTCCACCGTGAACCGGGCCATCGCCCCCAGCCCGCCGAGCAGGCAGATCAGCACGGCGGTCACGCGCGCCGCCCCCGTGCCGCGAGGACGGTGCCGGAGAGGCAGGTCAGGAAGCCGCCGCCCAGCGAGATCCCCACGTAGGCCAGCGCCTGTCCCGCGGCACCGGCGGACAGCATCCGCTCCGTCTCGAGTGCGAGCGAGGAGAACGTCGTGAACCCGCCCAGGGCCCCGGTGCCCGCGCCGAGGCGCAGCAGCGTCCCGCGGGGAGTCTCCTCGCCGCGCCGCTGGAGCGACTCGAGGAGCATCCCCAGCAGGAACGCCCCGAACAGGTTCGCCGACAGCGTCGCCAGGGGCCAGCCGGCCGCCGCCGGCAGCAGCAGGGCCAGAGCGTGCCGTGCGCCGGTGCCCAGCGCCCCGCCCGCTCCCACGGCGAGGACCAGGAGCAGGCTCCGGCGCGACGGTCGGCTCATGGGCGCTCCTTCGGGTCGTGCGGGGCGGGCCCCGTGCCGCAGGTCCCGCCGGGACGGGCGCTCGGCCGGGGAGATCGACGGCTCGAGCCTACCGGCCGGTCCGTAGGATGTCCGGGTGCAGACGATACGCGGCGCCCGGATCCTCCTGGCCCTCAAGACCTCGCTCGCGGTGGCCCTGTCCTGGGTCGTGGCCCAGCGGATGCCCGGGGTGATCGACGACTACCCGTACTACGCCCCGCTGGGCGCGATCTCCGCGATGTACCCGACCGTGCTGGGCTCGGTGCGCGCGGGGCTGCAGACGGTGGCCGGGATCGCCCTGGGCATCCTGCTGGCGGCCGGGGTCCTGCTCGTCGGCGACCCCAACCTCGTGACGGTGGCGGTGGCGGTCGGCGTGGGCGTCCTCCTGGCGGGCGTCCGCCGGCTCGGGGCGGGGGCGGAGTACGTCCCGGTCGGTGCGCTGTTCGTCCTCATCATCGGCGGCCAGGACGCCGAGGGCTTCTCCGTGGGCTTCCTCGTGCAGATGTCGGTGGGGGTCGCGATCGGCCTGGTCGTCAACGTGACGGTGTTCCCGCCCCTGGACTTCCGCACCGCGAGGCTGCAGCTCGACCGGTTGCAGAGCGTCGTGGTCGACTACCTCGAGGACGTCGCGGGGGAGCTCGCGGAACCCGGGACCACCGCGGGCCGGGACTGGCGCCAGCGCAACCACGCGCTGGTCCGGATCACGGGCGAGGTGCGCGAGGCGGTCGACGAGTCGGCGAACAGCGCCCGCGGCAACCCGCGGATGGTGCTCCGCCGCCGACGAAGCCGGAGCGTGGACGCGGGGGACCCCGGCTACGACTCCCTGCTCCAGCTCGAGAGCGTGATCTTCCACCTCCGGGGCTTCACGGACGCCGTGCGCGAGCTCTACGACCACGAGCAGCACGACTGGCTCGTGCCGGTCGCCCTGAGCGCCAGGCTCGCCGAGGCGGTGCAGTCCGCCGCCGACGGAGTGCGCGCCTGGGCCGACGGCGAGGACCCCGAGGAGGCGGCGGAACGGGTCCGATCCCTGGTGGGGCGGCTCCACGACGACCTGACCGACCCCTTCCGGGTGGAGGACCGGCTCGTCATGGCCGCGGCCCAGGACCTCGCCCGGCTCGTGGCGGTGCTGGACCCGCCGACCACGCCCCCGGACGGCAGCAGCGCCGTGACCCGCGGCTGAGGGGAGTCCGCTCCCCGGGCACGGCGCCGTCCCGGGTCCCGCAGGAGCTGCGGGGCCGCCGGGACGGCGGGCGGCTCAGGCCCGGCGGCGGCGCCGGTGCAGCCCGACCGCGGCGGACGCCGCGATCCCCGCGGCGGCCAGCCCGGCCAGCAGGCCGGCGCCGGAGCGCTCCTGCGGCTCCGCGACGCCCGTCTGCATGTTGAGGCCCGGGTTGACGGCCACGGGGGCGGTCCCGGCGGGAGCCTCCACGACCGGGCTCCCCACGGCGGGGGCCTCCACGACGGGGGCCGGTGCGGCCTCCACCGGGGCGACCGGTGCCGGGAGCGGTGCCGGGACCGCCACGGGGACCTGGGCGACCGGGCCCTGGCAGGCGAGGGCGGCCTGCTCGAGCAGCACGAGGAGCTGGCCGACCGTGGCCTCGTCGAGGGCCAGCTGCGCCAGGAGCGTCTCGAACACCACGGTGGCGTCGGCGAGGGCCTGCTCGACGACGGCGGGGTCGAGCGTGCCGAGGGCGGCGGCGAGCTGCTGGTCGAGCTCGACGAGGCGGGCCTCGGCCCGGGCGACGGCCGCCGGGTCGCCGGACTCCTGGGCGGCGACCAGTGCCGCTCCCGCCGCTTCCAGCTCCTGCAGGCTCGGACCGCCCGCCCCCTCGACGAGCGCGGTGTACTGGGCCTCCGCGGCGGCCACGGCATCGGCCGACAGGCCGACCTCCGCGAGCGAGTCGGGGGTGAGGCCGGCGCCGGCCAGCGCCGCGTCCAGCTGGGCCGTGGCCTGCAGGCAGGCGGGGTCCCCGGGGGCGGCGACGGCGGCCGGGGCACCCAGGAGGAGCCCTCCGGCCAGCATCGCGGCGGTGGCGCCGGTGGCCACCCAGGTCTTTCCAGCAGTCATGTCCTGTGTCTCCTGTGTCGGTCGTCGCCCCGGGGATGGTCCCGCGGCCGGCAGCGCGCTGCAGGACCTCCGCCCGGAGCCGCCCGCACGCGGAGCGGAGGGGGCAGGGAGTGTCGAGCTGCTGGTCGTGCCGCGCGCATCCGGCGGACTGCTGTGCCGTCAAAGTACGTGCCGGTAGCAAACATTGGCAAGAGCGAACCGTCCGCTCAGGTGGCCGGTCGGGGGATTCCCGTCCTCGGCGCCGCGCGGGAGGGCAGGCATGCGTGCTCGTCCTGTGCCGGGGGGACGCGGCTCCGGCGGGGGCGCCCCCGCCGGAGCAGGCGGCCCGGGGCGTCGGCGACGGTGCCGCGGGAGACCGGGACGGACTAGTTCCTGCGGCGCCGGAAGGACCCGCGGCGGTCCCGGTGCCGGTCGACCGCCTCCTCGTAGCAGCCCACGAGGACCTCGGTCGCGGCCCGCCACCCGTGGCCCTCGGTGTCGGCCCGGCCCGCCGCGGCCATCCGTGCGCGCAGGTCCGTGTCGTCGAGCAGCCGCGCGAGGCCGTCGGTCAGGGCGTCCGCGTCCCCGGGCGGCACGAGCAGCCCGGTCCGCCCGTCGTCCACGGCGAACGGGATGCCGCCGGCCCGGACGCCGACCACGGGGACCCCGCTCGCGAGGGACTCGAGGGCCACGAGGCCCAGGGTCTCGGTGGTGGACGGGAACGCGAACACGTCCGCCGAGGCGTACGCGGCCGCGAGCTCCTCGCCGGCCAGCGGGCCCACGAAGACGGTGGGGGTGCCCGCGAACCTCCTCTCGAGCTCCGCCCGGTGCGGCCCCGTCCCCACCAGGGCGAGCCGGGTGCCGGGAAGCCTCCGGACCGGCTCGAGCAGGGCCTCGAGGTTCTTCTCCTTCGACAGCCGCCCGACGTAGAGCATGAGCCGGTCGCCGGGGTGCCCGTCGGTGAGCCGCCGCCGCATCTCCGGGGAGGCCTTCGCAGGGTCGAACAGGCGCGTGTCCACGCCCTTGGGCCACAGGGCCACGTCCCGCAGGCCCATCCCGGTGGCCCGCTCGACCATCGGCCCCGAGGTGCACAGGTTGACCTGGGCCAGGTTGTGCGTGGCCCGGATCCAGTGCTCCACGGCCCCCCGCAGGGGCCCCAGGCCGAGTGCGCTCATGTACTGCGGCACGTCCGTGTGGAAGGACGCGAGCAGCGGCAGGTTCCGCCCCCGGGCCGAGAGGGTGCCCCAGGCCCCGAACCACACCGGGTTCACCGCGTGCACCACGTCCGGGCGGAACGCCGTCACCGCGCGCTCGGCCCGCGGCGTGGGCAGCCCGCCCCGGATGTCCGGGTACCAGGGGAACGTGACGGACCGGGCCCGCGTCACCCGGTGCGGCCCGTACGTCTCCGGCGGGCGGCCCGGGGTGAGGACCAGGACCTCGTGGCCGAGGTCGCCGAGCTCGTCCAGGGTGCGCAGCAGCCGGGTCACCACCCCGTCGACGTTCGGCAGGAAGACGTCCGTGAAGAGCGCGATCCGCATCCGGGGCTCAGGCGCCCACCGGCGCGGGGCGGGACGCGGGCATCCCCGGTCGGCGCCGCCCGTTCCACACGGACGTCGCCGGGATCCGGGACAGGTCCACGCGGTGCGCCCAGCGCGCGGCCGTCTGCTCGACCTCGCGCAGCAGGCCCTCCGAGAGCGTGGTCGGCTGCAGACCCAGGCCGAGGAAGGCCTCGTTGACCACGTGCAGGTCGTTCTCCGCGGACTCCTGACGGGGGTTGGGCACCGTCTCGACCTCCGCCCCGGTGAGCTCGGCCACCAGCCGGGCGAGATCGCGCACCCGGTGGGTCTCCGTCATCTGGTTGAAGATCTTGACCCGGTCCCCGGCCGCCGGGGGGTTGAGCAGGGCCAGCTCCACGCACCGGACCATGTCCTGGATGTGGATGAACGCCCGGGTCTGCCCGCCGGTGCCGTGCACGGTGAGCGGGTGGCCGACCGCCGCCTGCACGAGGAACCGGTTGAGGACGGTGCCGTAGTCGCCGTCGTAGTCGAAGCGGTTGACGAGCCGGTCGTCGAGGGACGTCTCGCGGGTGCTGGTGCCCCAGACGATCCCCTGGTGCAGGTCGGTGATCCGCAGCGCGTCGTTCTTGGCGTAGAACGCGAACATGGTCTGGTCCAGCACCTTGGTCATGTGGTACAGGGAACCGGCGTTGGAGGGGTAGAGGATCTCCTGGGGGACGTTGCCGTGGGGGCCGGGGACCTCCACGTCCAGGTAGCCCTCCGGGATCTGCATGCCGGCGGTGCCGTACCCGTAGACCCCCATGGTGCCCAGGTGCACGAGGTGCACGTCCTGTCCGGACTCCACGACCGCGCACAGCAGGTTGTGCGTGGCGTTGACGTTGTTGTCCACGGTGTAGCGCTTGGTGGCCGGGGTCTTCATGGAGAACGGCGCGGCCCGCTGCTCCGCGAAGTGCACCACGGCGTCCGGGCGCTCGGCGCGCAGGAGCTCGAGGAGGGCGTCGTAGTCCTGGGCGAGATCCAGCTCGGCGACGTCGATCCGCCGGCCGGTGAGCTCGGCCCACGCGGCGCAGCGCTCGTCGAGGGTCCGGATGGGGGTCAGCGACTCGGTGCCGAGGTCGGCGTCGATGGCGCGCCGGGAGAAGTTGTCGACGACGAGCACGTCGTGGCCCCCGGCCGACAGGTGCAGGGCGGCGGGCCAGCCGCAGAAGCCGTCGCCTCCGAGGATCGCGATCTTCACGGGTTCTCCGTTCCCGGGCCGGTCCGGCCCGCTCGTCGAGGTGCTGGTGTCAGCATGGGGCAACCGGCTGAACCGGGAGTGAACGGTCCCGGATCAGCTGCTGGTGGGCGAACGATCCGGGCAGCACCGACCAGCCGGTCCCCGCGAGCTCGTGCAGCTCGTGCGGGAGGTACGCCCGGCGCAGGGATCTCAGCCCGTCGGTGTGCAGGAAGGAGCCCGGGGCCAGCGGCAGGACCACCACAGAGTACAGCCGGTAGGCCGCGGGGCTGCGCACGAGGTCGTTGTGCACCACGAGCCGCCCGGCCAGCCGCTCCGAGTCCGCCACCAGGGCCTGCACGTGCTCCGGGTCCAGGTGGTGGAGCAGGTGGTTGGAGACCACGACGTCGAACGTCTCGCCGGCCGCGACCAGCTCCCGGCTGGTGGCCCGCCGGAACACCGGGGACGCGGCCCGAGGGCGCCGGGCCGACCAGCGGGCCGTGCGCGCCGCGGCCCAGTCGTGGGCGCGGGCGTCCGGGTCGATGCCGGTGATCCGCAGGTCGATCCCGTCCCGCCGGGCCCACCGGCAGAGCGCACGGGCGACGTCCCCGCCGCCGCAGCCGACGTCCAGGAGGGTCAGCGGCCGGCCGGGTTCGGCGAGGGGCCGGATCCTCCGCCGGTAGGTGGCGGACCACCCGGCGACCAGGAGGTTGACCACGTCGAAGCGCGCGTAGGTGCGCCGCAGTGCGGCGAGGTCGCAGTCGGGGTCGTCCATGAGCTCGCGCAGCGCGGCGTCCCGGCGGGAGAGGTCGGGGCGGGTGCGCGGCAGGACGTCAGGCATCTGTTCATTCTCGTGCGCCACGACACGATCCGCCAACAGGCCCGGTGGGCCGGGAGCGGCGCACGGCGCCGTCACTAGACTGGGACTCCCGGCCGGTGCCGGGCCGGAGCAGACGGGGGAGGGGATCGCGTGGGACGCACCGTGGGTGCCGTGGGCTCGGATCCGTGGATCGGCCTCGCGAGCGCGTGCTGGGCCGCCAACGCCGCTCTGGGCGCGTCCGTGGGCGCCGGGCTCGTGCACACGGGCCGGTTCCGCTGGATCCACCACGCCCTCTACGTCACCACCACCACGACCACGGTGCTGGCGACGGTCCTCGCGGTCGGCTCGTCCTCCGCCTCCCGGCGGGCGGCGGCCCGGGCCCTGGCGCCGGCGCTGCTGCCCCTCGCGGCCCTGCCGCACATCGGCACCCCCGCCCAGGGCCACCCCCGCCGCCACGCGCTCGCGGCGCTGTCCGCGGCACCGTTCTACGCCACCGCCCTGTTCCGAGCCCGCGCCCGCCGCGTGCGCTGACCGGCACCACCTGCCCGCCCCGACCTGACCGGAGAGCACATGGAGTTCCTCGACGTCGTCTTCAACCGCCGCACCACCAACGGCCCGTTCCTGCCCGACCGGGTGTCCCCGGAGCACCAGAAGCTGCTGCTGCGGACGGCCGCGGCCGCGCCCTCCCAGTTCAACAGCCAGCCGTGGCGCTTCGTGCTGATCGAGGACCGGGAGACCATCGACCGGATCGCCCGGATCAGCGCCGACTCGATGACCCAGGTGATGGCCGAGGGCACCTTCTTCGACCGCTACAAGCGCTATTTCCGCTTCAGCAGGCAGGAGATGGAGGAGCAGCGCTTCGGGATGCTCTTCGACAAGCTGCCCACCGTGCTGCGCCCCTTCACCCGGAAGGCGTTCACCCCGGGCGGGCAGGCCATGATGAACCGGCTGCGGGTGCCCCAGACGCTGGGCGCGGAGAACCACAAGCTCGTGGCGGGCTCCCCCCTGCTGCTCGGCGTGATGCTCGACCGCCGCGAGTACCGCCCCGGGGAGCTCTCCGGGTTCTACTCGCTCTTCTCGATGGGCGCGGCCATGGAGAACCTCTGGCTGACCACCGTGGAGCTCGGCATGGGCATCCAGTTCATCTCCTTCCCCATGGAGGCCCCTGCCCGGTGGGCCGAGGTCGTGGACCTCCTGGACGTGCCGGAGGACCTCGAGCTCATGGCCGTCTACCGTCTGGGCTACGTCCCGGAGGCGCACCACCGCCCGGCCATCGACTGGTCCAGCCGGGAGCGGCGCCGGATCTCCCAGTACGTCTTCCGGGAGTCCTGCGCCACCCCGCAGGAGGGCTGGGACGACTGAGGCGGCGCCCGGGTCCGGCGGTCCCGTCACCCCCCGGCGATGAGGGCCGCGGCACGCTCGGCGATCATCGCCGTGGGCGCGTTCGTGTTCCCGCTGGGCACCCTCGGCACGACCGAGGCGTCCACGACCCGCAGGCCCTCGATCCCGTGCACGCGCAGGTCCTCGGGGGAGACCACCGCGTCCGGGCCGGTGCCCATGCGGCACGTCCCGACCTGGTGGTGGTAGGTGGTCACGAACCTGTTGACGTAGGCGATCTCCTCCTCGGTGCGCACCTCCGGGCCGGGGTAGAGCTCGACGGCACCCCAGTCCTCCGCGAGCGGCGGGGTGGCCACCATGGCGCGGGCCTGGCGGAGGGACGCGAGCAGCGCCTCGCGGTCGCGCGGGTCGTCGAAGATGTTCGGGTCCAGCTCCACGGGGTCGGAGACCCGCGGCCCGGTCAGGCGCAGCGTCCCCCGCGAGTGGGGGCGCACGAGCCCCGAGTGCAGCGTGAAGGCGTTGGCCGGGCCGGTCATCTCGTCGTCGTACATCGGCACCGAGAAGTGGATCGGCTGCGTGTCCGGGGCGTCGAGACCGGGACGGGACCGCCAGAACAGGTGGGTCTGGGTGACCGACCAGTCGCCCTCGGGGTGCTCGATCGTCCGGGCCGTGGCCTCGGCGATGACCGGGGCCAGCAGGTGGTCGTGGAGGTTCTCGCCGACCCCGGGCAGGT
This sequence comes from Kocuria kalidii, assembly GCF_044462225.1. Classification (NCBI taxonomy): domain Bacteria; kingdom Bacillati; phylum Actinomycetota; class Actinomycetes; order Micrococcales; family Micrococcaceae; genus Kocuria; species Kocuria kalidii. Next base: position 69,523 of record NZ_JBISWJ010000115.1, read on the forward strand.
CGTGGACCAGCGGGACTCCGACGTCGGCGAGGTGCCCGGCCGGGCCGATGCCGGAGCGCAGCAGGATTTTGGGGGAGTCGAGGGCCCCGGCGCACAGGATCACCTCGTCGGCGCGGATCTCCTCGGGCGCGCCGTCCGGGTCGTCGAGGGGTGCGACCGCCACGCCGACCGCGCGGCCGTCCTCCACCAGGACCTTCTGCAGGAGCACGCCGGTGCGCAGGGTGAGCCGCGGGTGGTCCTCCACGGGCCGGACGTACGCCATGTACGTGTTGAAGCGCCGTCCGTCCCGCACGTTGACCTGCTGCTGGGACACGCCGTCGAGCGTGCCGGCGTTGTAGTCGTCGTTCCGGGGGACGCCCACGTGCTCGGCGGCCTCGACGATGGACTCGAAGATCGGGTTCAGCGGGTAGTCCTGCACCGCGGGAACGGGGCCGTCGGTGCCGCGGCTCTCGTGCGGGACGGCACCGGCGGGCGGCACGTAGCGCTCGACGGCACGGAACCACGGCAGCACGTCCTCCCAGCCCCAGCCCGGGCAGCCGTCCTCGGCCCAGGCGTCGTAGTCCTGCGCCGCCCCGCGCACCCAGATCGTGGCGTTGAGCGCGTGGGAGCCCCCCAGGACGCGACCGCGCGGCCAGTGGATCACCCGGCCGTCCGCGTTCTGCTGGGGCACGGTGAAGTAGTCCCAGTCCTCCGGGGAGTGCCACAGCTCGCCGAGGCGGGACACCAGGTGGATCGCGGGGTTGAGGTCCTTGCCGCCGGCCTCGAGGAGGACCACCTCGTGGCCGGCGTCGAGGAGGCGGCGGGTCAGGATGCTGCCGGCCGTGCCGGCGCCCACGACGACGTAGGTCGTGACGGTCTCGTTGCTCATGGCCCCAGTGTGACCCCGGGCACACGGCACCGGCTTGTCCTGGTGTGCACGGCTCTTGACCGACAGCGCGGACTCGCGCGCTGTCGGTCAAGAACCGTGCCCTGACGGACAAGTCGCCGGGACGTGTCCTGGGTCACCATGGGGGCAGCACTGATCCGACTTCCGACAGGAGCCACCATGCCCACCGACGCCGCGACCACGTCCGTCCTCCTCACCTACGACCAGCTGCTCGCCGCGATCACCGATCCGGAGGGGCGCGAGATCCTCGACCCGGCCACCGGGGAGCTGGTCGGCCGCGTCCCCGAGCGCACGGTCGAGGACCTGGACCGTGCGCTGGCCCGGGCCCGCGAGAAGCAGGCCGAGTGGGCGGCCGTCCCGGACGCAGAGCGCTGCGCGCTGATGCACCGGGCGGCCGAGGCCGTCGAGGCGAACACCGCCGCGCTCGCCGAGCTGCTCTCGCGGGAGCAGGGCAAGCCGGTGCAGAACGGCCCGAACGCCCTGTTCGAGGTCGGCGGCTCGGTCGCCTGGCTGCAGGCCACGGCGTCGTTCCCGATGGAGCCCCAGACGATCGTCGACGACGAGTCGGGCACCGCGGTCCTCAGCTACGACCCCGTCGGCGTGGTCGGGGCGATCGGCCCCTGGAACTGGCCGATGATGATCTCGATGTGGCAGATCGCCCCAGCCCTGCGGATGGGCAACACCGTGGTGCTCAAGCCCTCCGAGTACACGCCGCTCTCGGTCCTGGCGATGGTGCACGTCCTCAACCAGGTGCTGCCCGAGGGCCTCGTCACCGTGGTGCCGGGCGGCCGCGAGGTCGGCGAGGCGCTGTCCGGGCACCCGGGCGTGGACAAGCTGATGTTCACCGGCTCGACCGCCACGGGCAAGGCGATCATGCGCGCCGCCGCGGACGGCCTGACCCGGCTCACCCTGGAGCTGGGCGGCAACGACGCGGGCATCGTGCTCCCCGACGCCGATCCGAAGGCCATCGCCGAGGGGCTGTTCTGGGGCGCGTTCATCAACACGGGCCAGACCTGCGCGGCGCTGAAGCGCCTCTACGTCCACGAGGACGTCTACGACGCCGTGTGCGAGGCCCTCACCGAGGTGGCCGCGGCCATGCCGATGGGCATGGGCCGGGACGAGCAGAACGTCCTGGGCCCGCTGCAGAACAAGGCGCAGTTCGAGGTCGTGGCCGACCTCGTCGAGAAGGCCCGGTCCGGCGGTGGGCGGGTGCTGCTCGGCGGGGAGCCGGCCCAGGACCAGCCGGGCTTCTTCTACCCGACCACGCTCGTGGCCGACCTCGACGACGACAACCCGCTGGTGACCGAGGAGCAGTTCGGCCCGGCCCTGCCGATCGTGAAGTACTCCTCGGTGGACGACGCCGTGCGCATGGCCAACCGCCTCGACGTCGGGCTCGGCGCCTCGGTGTGGGGCTCGGACCCCGAGCGGGCGCGCGAGGTCGCCGCCCGGATCCAGGCCGGCACCGTGTGGATCAACAAGCACGGCACGATCGACCCCCGCGTGCCCTTCGGCGGGATCAAGAGCTCCGGCTTCGGCGTGGAGTTCGGCGTGGAGGGTCTCAAGGCGCTCGGCGTGCCGAAGGTCATCGCGTCCTGACGTCCGGCCCGTCCGCCCCGTCCGCCCGCTGCTCCGGGAGGGCCCGCTCGCCGGCGCACCGGTCGGGGAGAGCGCCCGGCCCGCGGGAGCTCCGGGGAGCTCCCGCGGGCCGGGAGAGGGCCTGCATCGCCGCGGGGTGCCGGGCGGTGGGGGACGCGGGGCGCTTCGTGGGCGACCGGCGCCGGCCGGGATGCGCGGACCCGGGTCAGGTGGCGCACCGTGTGATCACCAGTTGACACCTCGGTCGACACGGTGCGCAAACGTCTACTCTGGAACCGGTCGGAATGAACAGTTCGGCACGGGAAAGAGGGGCTGCGGTGGTCAGCATGACGAACGGCGGGAGCGGCGAGCGGTCGCTGGACGCGACGGACCGGAAGATCCTGGCGGCGCTGGACGAGGACCCGCGCCTGACGGTGCTGGCCCTGGCGCAGCGCACGGGCCTGGCGCGCGGGACCATCCACGCACGGCTCGAGCGCTACCGGACGAGCTCCGCACTGCGCCCGCACAGCACCCGGGTGACGCCCGCCGCGCTCGGCTACGGCCTCGCCGCGAGCGTGGCCGTGGAACTGGACCAGCACCAGCTCGACGAGGCGATCGCCGGGCTGCGGGCCATCCCGGAGGTCATCGAGGTGTTCGCCCCCGCCGGGCAGACGGACCTGCTGTGCCGGGTCGTGGCGAAGGACCCCGAGGACCTCTACCGGGTCTCCGAGGAGATCCGGCTGTGCCCGGGCATCCTGCGGACCTCCACCAGCATGTTCCTGCGCACGGTCATCCCGTACCGGGTGGCGCAGCTGTTCGGGGAGGGTCTGTGACGCTGGCCACGGGGCCGGGGCGGAAGGTACCGTAAGCACACTGGCGAATTGTCGGACGTTCGTCATCCCTGATCGTCGAGACAGATCGAAGGAGATGCCATGAGCACCAAGGTCGAGAAGACAGTCGTGGTCGACGTGCCGCTGAGCACGGTGTACAACCAGTGGACGCAGTTCGAGGAGTTCCCCCATTTCATGAAGGGGGTCAAGAGCGTGACCCAGCTCGGTGACGACCGGCTCGAGTGGGTGGCAGAGATCGGTGGGGTGCGCCGGCAGTGGGAGGCGCGCATCGTGGAGCAGGTCCCGGACCGCCGGGTGTCCTGGGCGGCGACCGAGGGCGCGACGAACGCCGGGAGCGTGGAGTTCCGTGCCGCCGGTGGTGGCGGGACCGAGGTGCACCTGGAGCTGGAGTACGAGCCCGAGGGCCTGGTGGAGAAGGTCGGGGACAAGCTCAACGTGGTGGAGAACCAGGCCGAGAAGGACCTGGAGCGGTTCAAGGAGTTCATCGAGGACGAGGGCTACGCGAGCGGGGCCTGGCGGGGTTCCGTGAACGAGGGCGCCCCGGTGGGGACGCCCGGTGTGGAGGACGCGGCGGCCTCGCGCGGGGACGAGGGCAAGGCCGGGGTGTCGGGCAAGGCGGTCGCCGCCGGCGTTGCGGCGGCCGGGGTGGCCGCCGCCGGTGCGGCCGCGGCGGCGAAGAAGAAGGACTCGGACTCGGGTTCGGACTCGGGCCCGCACACCGGTCCGGACACCCAGCCGGTCACGTTCGAGTCGACCGCGCGTCCCGCGGCGCCGGCGGCACCGGTGGCGCCCGGGGGAACCGTCTCCGGAGAGGTCCCGCCGGTCCCCACCGTGGACGAGGCGCTCACCGACGACACCGTCGACGCGGACCTGGACGTGGACCCCGCCTCCCGGCGCGTCGACGACGGCCGTGCCGACGGCGGCGCCCGCTGAGCCGGTCCCCGTCCGCCCCGGGCCCCCGACCGCTGCGGTCGGGGGCCCGGGGCGTCTGAGGGACGCGGCCGGCGCCGGCCGGCGGGGGTCCGCCGGTCAGCCGGTGACGGCCCCCAGCGACGCCGAGCGCACCAGCTTGACGTACTTCCCGAGCACTCCGCCCTCGTACTGCGGGCGCAGGGGGGTCCATCCGCTCCGGCGCTGCGCCAGTTCCTCGGCGTCCACGAGCAGGTCCAGGGACCGGGCCGCCAGGTCCACCCGGATCCGGTCGCCGTCGCGCAGGAACGCGACCGGTCCGGCGTCGACCGCCTCCGGTGCGATGTGCCCGATGCACAGGCCCGTGGTGCCGCCGGAGAACCGTCCGTCCGTGAGCAGCAGCACGTCCTTGCCCAGCCCCGCGCCCTTGATGGCCCCCGTGATGGCCAGCATCTCGCGCATGCCGGGGCCGCCCTTGGGCCCCTCGTAGCGGATGACGAGCACGTCCCCGGCCGTGATCTCCCCGGCCTCCAGGGCGTCCATCGCGGCCTGCTCGCGCTCGAAGACGCGGGCCGGGCCCTCGAAGACCTCGGCGTCGAAGCCCGCGGACTTCACCACCGCGCCCTCCGGCGCCAGGGAGCCGTGCAGGACGGTGATCCCGCCCGTGCGGTGGATGGGGTTGTCGAGGGTGCGGATCACGTCGCCGTCCACCGGGTCGGGGTCGAGGGCGGCGAGGTTCTCGGCGACCGTCCGGCCGGTCACGGTGAGGGCGTCCCCGTGCAGCAGGCCGGCGTCGAGCAGGGCCTTCATGACCACGGGGATGCCCCCGTGCCGGTCGACGTCGTTCATGACGTAGCGCCCGAACGGCTTGAGGTCGGCGAGGTGGGGGACGCGGTCCCCGATCCGGTTGAAGTCCTCCAGGTCGAGCTCCACCTCCGCCTCGTGCGCGATGGCCAGCAGGTGCAGGACGGCGTTGGTGGACCCGCCGAGGGCCATGAGCACGGTGACGGCGTTCTCGAAGGCCTCCTTCGTCAGGACGTCCCGCGCCGTCATGCCCCGCCGGAGCATCTCGACGACGGCCTCCCCCGAGCGGTGCGCGAACTGATCGCGCCGCCGGTCGGCCGAGGGCGGCGCCGCGGAGCCCGGCAGGCTCATGCCGAGGGCCTCGGCCACGGACGCCATCGTGTTGGCGGTGTACATCCCCCCGCAGGCGCCTTCGCCCGGGCAGATGGAGCGCTCGATCCGGTCGAGGTCCGCTGTGCCCATCAGGCCGGCCTTGCACGCGCCCACGGCCTCGAACGCGTCGATGAGGGTGACGTCCTTCTCGGTCCCGTCGGTGAGCTTCACCCACCCCGGGGCGATGGTCCCGGCGTAGAGGAACACCGAGGCCAGGTCCAGGCGGGCGGCGGCCATGAGCATTCCCGGCAGGGACTTGTCGCACCCGGCCAGCAGGACGGACCCGTCGAGGCGCTCGGCCTGCATCACCGTCTCCACGGAGTCCGCGATGACCTCGCGGGAGACCAGCGAGAAGTGCATGCCCACGTGGCCCATCGAGATGCCGTCCGAGACCGAGATGGTGCCGAACTGGAGGGGGTAGCCGCCGCCGGCGTGGACGCCCTCCTTGCAGCCCTGGGCGAGCCGGTCCAGGGACAGGTTGCACGGGGTGATCTCGTTCCAGGAGCTCGCGATGCCGATCTGGGGCTTTCCCCAGTCGTCGTCGCCCATCCCGACCGCGCGGAGCATGCCGCGGCTGGCGGTCGCGTCGATGCCGTCGGTGACCTGGCGGCTGCGGGGTTTGATGTCGGGGCTCATGCGGTCTCTTCCGGGTCGGCGGTGCGCGGTGCGGTGCGCGGGGCAGGGCGTGCCGTGAACCTATCAACGGAACTCGAGGGGCGTCGAGGCATGTCCACGGCTCGGCGCGGAACTTTGTGCCCTCCGGGGGAAGACAAGGCGTGCCGGTCCTCCTAGGGTGGGAGAAGAAAAGGTAAGCAACCTGATCGAAGGAGCCCGACATGCCCGAAGCACCCGTCTCCCAGCACGCCCGCGCGATGGCCGACGACGAGGGCGGAATGCCCGAGCAGCAGCAGTCGCCCCCGGGGCTGACCGCGGCCATGGACCCCGTGCCCGATCACGGCGAGGCGTCCTGGGAGGGCCGTGGCCGGCTCGAGGGGCTCAAGGCCCTGATCACCGGGGGGGACTCCGGGATCGGCCGGGCCGTGGCGATCGCGTTCGCCCGTGAGGGCGCCGACGTCGCGATCAACTACCTCCCCGACGAGCAGGAGGACGCCCAGGACGTGGTGGGGTGGATCGAGAAGGCCGGCCGCACGGCCGTGCTGGTCCCCGGCGACGTGCGCGAGGAGCAGAGCTGCCAGGACATCGTGGACCGGGCGGTCGAGGGCTTGGGCGGGCTCAACGTGGTCGTGAACAACGCGGGCTTCCACTGGGCCCGCGGCGAGTCGGGGCTCAAGGGGCTCGCCACGGAGGACCTCGAGCGGGCCGTGCGCACCAACCTCTACGGCACCCTCTGGATCAGCCGTGCGGCGCTGCCGCACCTCGGCCGCGGTGACAGCATCATCAACACCACGTCCGTGCAGGCCTACGACCCGTCGGTGTCGATGCTCGACTACGCCGCCACGAAGGCCGCGCTCAACAACGTCACCGCCAACCTCGCCGCCGAGCTCGGACCCGAGGGCATCCGCGTCAACGCCGTGGCCCCGGGGCCCGTGTGGACCCCGCTGCAGCCCGCCACCAAGGAGCCCGGAGCGGTCGCGAGCATGGGCAAGGACACCCCGCTCGGGCGCGTCGCGCAGCCGGCCGAACTCGCGGGCGCCTACGTCTTCCTCGCCTCTCCGGAGGAGGCGAGCTACGTCAGCGGCTCGGTCCTCGGCGTCACCGGCGGCATGCCCGTCTTCTGAGCAGGCCTCGGCCACCCCCACGGGCCCCCGGACCCCCTACGGAAGGAGCACCTCGTGCCCAAGACCGGCAAGGACGACCACGCCAAGAAGAGCGAGCTGCCCTCCACGCTGCAGCGCTCGGGGCGGAAGGCGCAGGACACGTTCGCCAAGACCTACGACTCCGCGCTGGAGGAGTACGGCGAGGAGGAGCGCGCGGCGCGCACGGCCTACAGCGCGCTCAAGCACACCCACGAGAAGGTCGGCGACCACTGGGAGGGCAAGGACGAGTACGGGCCCTCCGACGAGCACGCCGCGGGCGGCCGCGACTCCCGCGCGCAGACCGCCGGAGGGGTGGACGCGAACGCCTCGAAGCAGCACCTCTACGAGGTGGCGAAGCGCCTCGGCGTCGAGGGCCGGTCCTACATGACCAAGAAGGAGCTCGTGGCTGCCATCCAGAAGGCCAACGACGCCGCGACGCGCAGGGCCCGCGAGGACTGACCCGGCTCCCTCAGCCCCCGGTCGCCGGGTCGTTCTCGAAGATGTCGGGCGGGACCGCGTGGATCAGCAGCGTCACGACCATGGACTGCCGCTCGCCGAAGCCGACGACGTCGGGGATCCCGTCACCGCTGACGTCCGCCAGCGCCCGCGGGTGCCGCTCGACCCGCCAGCCCTGGTGGTGCCCGAACTCCTCGAACCCCAGCCAGGCCGCGGACATCGTCTCCCCGGGCCCGGAGAAGGAGAAGTACGTGCCCCTGTCGCCGAGACCGACCACGTCGGCACCCTGCCGGGAGGTGGTCCGCTCGACGAAGCGCGGGTGCCGGTCGACCCGCCAGCCCTGGTCGTGGCCGAAGTCGCGGACCTCGAGGGCGGCGGTGCTGAAGGTCCCGTCGGGGCGGGCGTAGGA